>CAIXIP010000221.1 GCA_903919535.1 uncultured Bacteroidota bacterium
CTGGTTAATGTTGCTGGGTCGGCATAAACTGTACTTACATCATCTAAATAATCAGTAAATGTTGTTCTCCAATTAAATTCCCAACCAATTCTATGTTTTTTATTAAGAGTAAAAAGTAATCCAATTCCTAATGGAATAGCTAAAGCAACAGGTTTATAGCTTTTTCCTTCAGTTTGTAATGGTCTTAGTGCAACCCATTGGCCTTTGTATAAAGCTTTTGGGTTGTTATAAACACCTGCAACACCTGCAAAAGCGTACATTTTAAAGTCGTTACGGTAACGGTAGGTATGTCCAAGATCTGGCATTTCGTAAAAAAATACTTGAGCCTGAAGTTCTAAATCAATGAGGTCATTTCTAAAAGATAAGTTTCGTCCTGCACGACCAGGATTGGTAGATAAATTATCAGCACCAGAAATTCTACTCCAATTTAATCCCAATTTTGCTGAGATCAGTGGGGTGAATTTATAACGAGCAAAGCCTCCAACAGCAAATTGAGTTTTTGAAAGCTTAATATCGCTAATGAAATTTCTCCTTGTTCCTGCTTTTCCTCCCATTTCACCCAAATAATTTGAGCCTCCAAGGTGTGCACCAAAATCCCAATTATATTGAGAAAAGGAAATAAGCGGAAAAGTGCAGATAATTAGTATTATGAAAAATATTCTACGCATGAGAGCAAATATAAAAAAAAATCAAATAAAAATACAATAAATAATATTTTTACCTTCGTAACCTTTAGCGAAAACATAGAAATAATATGGACAATAGGATAACAGAGCTTTTTAAAATATCTTATCCAATCATTCAAGGTGGAATGATCTGGTGCAGTGGGTGGGAGCTAGCCTCAGCAGTTAGTAATGCAGGAGGCTTGGGTTTAATAGGGAGTGGAAGTATGTATCCCGAAGTGTTATTGGATCACATACAGAAGTGTAAAAAAACTACTGATAAACCATTTGGAGTTAATATTCCTCTTCTTTATCCTAATGCAGAAGAGCATATAAATACAATTATTAACGAAGGAGTAAAGGTTGTTTTTACATCTGCCGGAAATCCAAAAACGTGGACTCAGAAATTAAAAGACAGTGGAATAACAGTCGTTCATGTGATTGCGAATTCAAAATTCGCAAAAAAAGCAGAAGAAGCTGGCGTTGATGCTATTGTTGCGGAGGGGTTTGAAGCAGGTGGACACAATGGCCGTGAAGAAACAACAACAATGTGTTTAATTCCGATTGTAAAGCAAGCTGTAAAAATTCCAATAATAGCTGCAGGAGGAATCGGTTCTGGAAGGGCGATGCTTGCTGCAATGGCATTAGGTGCGGATGGCGTGCAAATGGGAAGCCGTTTTGTAGCATCAGAAGAATCATCTGCGAGTAGTAATTTTAAAAACAGTGTAATCCATTCCAATGAGGGTGATACCAGATTAATGTTAAAACAAATTACGCCAGTTAGGTTATTAAAAAATAAATTTTTTGACGTTGTTCAGGACGCTGAAAACAAAGGCGTTTCCCTTGAAGAATTGACAACAATACTCGGAAGAGGACGAGCGAAAAAAGGAATGTTTGAAGGTGATTTAGATGAAGGAGAATTAGAGATTGGCCAAGTAGCTGCAATGTTTCGTGAAATAAAACCTTCAAAAGTTATTATCGAAGAAATAATGGCTGAATATAAACAAGCTAAAGAAGAGTTGATAAGTGGGTTTTAAATTAATCGGATATAAGTTATGATAAAATATGAAAAGTTTGTTTTAGAAAATGGTTTAAAAGTAATTGTACATCAGGATAAATCAACACCTTTAGCTTGTATTAATATTTTGTACAACGTAGGTTCACGTGACGAAAATTCTGAGCAAACGGGATTTGCGCATCTTTTCGAACATTTAATGTTTGGTGGTTCCGTAAACATTCCAAGTTATGATGAGCCTTTGCAAATGGTAGGCGGAGAAAACAATGCTTTCACAACAAATGATATTACAAATTATTATTTAACACTTCCTTCCGATAATTTAGAAACAGGATTTTGGTTAGAAAGTGATAGAATGTTAAGCCTGGCCTTTTCTGAAAAAAGTTTGGAAGTTCAACGAAATGTAGTGATTGAAGAATTCAAACAAAGATATTTGAATCAACCTTACGGAGATGTTTGGTTATTGTTGCGGCCAATGGCTTTTAAGGTTCATCCATATCAATGGGATACAATCGGGAAAGAAATTTCTCATATTGAAAATGCAAAAATGGATGATGTGAAAAATTTCTTCAAGAAATTTTATTGTCCTAATAATGCAATTATGGTAGTTGCTGGAAATGTGGAGTTAGAGGAAGTAAAAAAACTATCGGAAAAATGGTTTGCACCTATTCCGAAAGGCCCGAACAATCAGCGAAATTTACCACAAGAACCGGAACAAATAGAAGCAAGAAGTTTGTCGGTTGATAGGGATGTGCCAGTAGATGCAATTTATAAAGCATATCACATGTGTTCAAGATATGATAAAGAATATTACTCTGTTGATCTGATCTCAGATATTCTTTCTAGAGGAAATTCTTCACGATTATATAATGCCTTGATCAAAGAGAAAAAACTATTCAGTGATCTGAATGCATACGTGATGGGAGAATTTGATAAAGGATTATTTGTTATTTCCGGAAAATTAAGCAAAGGTGTAAGTATGGAAGATGCTGATAAAGCTATTGATGTGGAGTTGCAAAAAATAAAAACAGAATTTGTAACTGTTGATGAATTAACAAAAGTGAAAAATAAAATTGAAGCTTCACATGTTTTCGGAGAAGTGGAAGTGTTAAATAAGGCAACTAATTTGGCTGTAGCAGAGTTATTAGGGAATGCCGAAATAGTAAATCAGGAAGTGGGAAAATATCTTTCTGTAACTGCAGAACAGATTAAAGAACAAGCTAACATTATTTTTAGAAATGAAAATTGTTCAACCTTGTATTATAATGCTAAAAAATAAAATTATGCAAACCCTCGATAGAAAAAGTTCACCTGCATTTAAAACCGTTGAGAAGATCGAAATGATATTCGCAACTGAAAATCTGTTGCAAAATAAAATACCTGTATATTCTATAAATGCAGGAACCCAGGAATTGATCAAAATTGAATTTTTATTTTCTGCAGGTATGTACCAACAGAAAATGCCTTTGCAAGCTGCAACTGTAAATGCAATGTTGGAAGAAGGTACATCAAAAATGACTGCTGCTCAAATAGCAGATGCTGTGGATTATTATGGCGCTTTTTTGGAAGTTGGCGTTTCGCAAGATAGCGCATCAGTTGTTTTGTATACACTTAATAAACATTTGAAAGCAACCTTGCCTGTTGTGGAAGATGTTATTAAAAATGCTGTTTTCCCTCAAAACGAATTGCACTGCATCAGTTGTTTGCCTATTATTTTGTTAA
>CAIXIP010000222.1 GCA_903919535.1 uncultured Bacteroidota bacterium
TGCTTTATATGTTAATTCATTATCATTATCAAAAAATGTATCGATGCTAAATTAAAAACTAAATTAATATATTATGTATATATCAGAAACAACAGTGAGAGTTCGTTATGCCGAAACAGATAAAATGGGCTATGTATATTATGGAAACTATGCTCAATATTTTGAAGTGGGTAGGGTAGAGGCTTTACGACAAATAGGAACGAGTTATAAAGAAATGGAAGACAATGGAGTTATGTTGCCTGTTTATACTTGTAACATCAGATATATAAAACCTGCATTTTATGATGATTTGTTATTAATAAAGACTACGATCAAGGATATGCCTGATATGAAAATAACTTTCGAGTACGAAATATTTAATCAGAACAATGAACTATTAAATGTTGCAACTACAACATTGGTATTTATAAATATGCAGACAAATAAATTGTGTTTGGCTCCAGATGCATTCCTAAAAAAAATAAAAAAGTTTTTCTAGAAATTTATTTAACATTAAAATAACATTCGCTTTGTAATATAGTAATTAAATCTATCGTATATTTGCGATATAAAATTAATGTAATGTCTTATCATAAAAAACAAGAATTTAAATCTGATGAAATTAAAGCAAGTGAGATCGCAAAAGCGTTATCACATCCTGCACGTATTTCTATTCTTAAATTCTTAGCTCAACAAAAATCTTGTATCTGTAATGATATTGTGGAGCACTTGCCTTTATCGCAAAGTACAGTGTCACAACATTTAAAAGAATTAAAAAATGTTGGATTGATTCAAGGTGAAATTGACGGCCCGAGAGTTTGTTATTGCATCGATAAAGAAAATTGGAAAAAAGCTAAAGCAATCATGATTGAATTATTCGATATGAATTTAGCTCCGATTAAAATTAAATGTTGTTAATCCTTAAAAATAATATATGACACAAAACAACTGTGCTCCTGCACACGAGAGAAAACAATTAAGTTTTTTAGATAGGTATTTAACTCTTTGGATATTTTTAGCAATGATAATAGGAGTTGCTATCGGATATTTTTTTCCATCATCATCCACATTTATAAATTCATTTTCAAGTGGCACAACAAATATTCCATTAGCTATAGGATTAATATTAATGATGTATCCTCCATTAGCGAAAGTTCGATATGAAAAAATGGGAGAGGTTTTTCGTGATACAAAAGTGTTAACAGTTTCATTAGTTCTTAATTGGATCATCGGACCAATATTAATGTTTGTGTTGGCTCTTGTTTTTTTACAAGGTTACCCCGAATATATGATAGGATTGATCTTAATTGGTCTTGCCCGTTGTATCGCAATGGTTATTGTTTGGAATGAATTAGCAGAAGGAAATAGAGAATATGCAGCTGGTTTGGTTGCGCTGAATAGTATCTTTCAGGTTTTATTTTATAGTGTTTATGCGTATGTTTTTATAACTGTTTTACCTCCGTTGTTTGGTATTAAAGGATTGGAAGTCAATATCACCATTGCCGAAATTGCTAAAAGTGTTGGGATATATTTAGGGATTCCTTTTGCAGCTGGAATCATAAGCAGGTATGCACTTATTCAACTCAAAGGTTTTGATTGGTTTCAAAATAAATTTATTCCTTTTGTTTCTCCGATCACATTAATAGCATTGCTTTTTACAATAGTAATTATGTTCAGCTTAAAAGGCGAATTAATAGTTCAGATTCCATTTGATGTGATTCGAATAGCTATTCCGTTAGTAATATATTTTGCCATAATGTTTTTGATTAGTTTCTTTTTAAGTAAACGAATGGGAGCCGATTATTCAAAAAATGCTTCCATAGCTTTTACTGCAGCAGGTAATAATTTCGAATTAGCAATTGCAGTAGCGATTGGTGTTTTTGGAATAAATTCAGGACAAGCATTTGTTGGTGTAATCGGACCTTTGGTTGAAGTTCCAGCCTTGATAGCTTTAGTGAATGTTGCTTTTTGGTTACGAAAAAAATATTATTCTAAAAATTAAATACAAGATGAAAAAAGTATTATTTGTTTGTGTAGAAAATTCAAATCGTAGCCAGATGGCAGAAGCTTTTGCAAAAATTCATGGCAAAGGTAAACTAGAAGCATATAGTTCTGGTTCTAGAGCATCCGGAATAATTAATCCCAAAGCAATTGCTGCAATGAAAGAATTGGATTATGATCTTACAACGCATCAATCAAAATCTTTGGACAAAATCCCCCAAATAAAATACGATTATGCTATAACTATGGGGTGCGGAGATGAATGTCCCTTTATTAAAGCGGAACATCGTGATGATTGGAAACTTGATGACCCTAAAAATTTAGATCCCTCCGAATTTAATAAAGTGCGTGATGAAATTGAAAGAAGGGTGAAAGAGCTCATAAAAGACTTGGTTTAACTTAGATTTTATTTGTTTTTCAAAAACCTTTTTTATTTACAAAATTACATTTACTTTTGCGCATCAAAATTTTGAAACATTAAAATGGACGAAGGCCCTACGGATAGAATCTTAACAAACCCACACTAAAGAGGGCTGCATACTGATTTCCTTCAGTCATCGCTTCCTTCTTAAGTTAAAACAGAAAGGAGGCAATTATGACTTCACAAGTTACATTTTATTTGAGCCGTTTGATTGGTACCAGATGCTATGGTCCTGATGGAAATGTTATTGGGGTGTTGAAGGATTTGATAATTGAAAATCATCTTGCTTCTTTATCCGAAAATGGACCAGTTAGGCCAAAAGTAATTGCTCTTCAGTTAAAAAGTAAAGGTCAAACGCAATTTCTCGATACTCAATATTTTGAAATTCAAAAGATCAAAGGAAAATACAAGGTTTCATTTCTGAAAATTGAATTTATTTCACAAGAAATCATTTCCAATTCCCTTTTTTTAGTTGATAATATATTAGATAAACAGATTGTTGATATAAATGGCAGGAAATTAGTTCGTGTTAATGACATTCGTTTAGTTACAATTCCTTCTGGAATTTATGCAGTTGCAGTTGATGTGGGCATAGAAGGATTATTGAGACGATTAGGAATTGCTAAGCAGATAAAGACATTATTAAGTCCATTTAATTCTACCATTCCATCCAAATTTTTTTTATGGGATGATATTGCAACTGTCGACTTCGGGCACTCAGGAATTACACTTTCAAAAACATTTACAAAACTCGAAACACTCCATCCTTCGGATGTTGCTGATATTATTGAAGAGTTCGGAAAACATGCAGGTTCAAGTGTTTTTGCTGCATTAGATGCTGAACAAGCAGCTGATGTTTTGGAGGAATTAGAGCCGCATGCACAGGTTCATATCATTGAAAGTTTGTCAGTTGAGAAAGCTGCAGATGTTCTAGAAAAGATGCCAGCCGATGAGGTTGCCGATCTATTGGAGGAATTGGAAGAAGAAAAAGCAGAACAACTTCTGAAGGAAATGGATATCGAATCTTCAGAAGAAGTTCGTGAATTGCTCGAGTATTCAAGCCATTCTGTTGGAAGTATCATGAGTACCGATTGCGTAACCTTCAAAGAAAATTCAACAGTGAATGAAGTTCTTGCTTTTTTAAGAGAGCAACAGCCGGAGGCGAATACCATTTATGCTTTATTTATTCTCGATCAATCTGAAAAATTTGTTTCTACAGTTACCTTAAGAGATATTGTTGTTGCTCATCCTGATTCAACAATGGAAGATATAATGAAAAAGAATCCGATAACCGTTTATGATGATGATGATGTAGATATGTTGGGTGATATTGTTTCACGATATAACTTACTTGCTTTACCTGTTATCAATAAACAAAAGGAGTTAGAAGGAATGGTTGTAATTGACGATATTGTTGAAGATTTATTAAACAAAGGAAAAACTAAATAATAGAAAGGAGGTTGTGTCATGGCGTTATTAAAATTCAAAAGAAAAAAACTGTGGGCTCAGCTTGCTATTTTTGCTGCTATACTTGGTCCTGGTATTATTACAGGAAGTGTTGATAATGATGCAGGTGGAATAACAACCTATTCTATAGCTGGTGCCTTATATGGATATAAACTTATCTGGACATTAATCCCTTCTTTCATTGTTTTGGTTATCATTCAAGAAATGAATGCCCGGATGGGAATTGTTACCGGTAAAGGCCTTGCCGATCTGATACGTGAAAATGCCGGAGTAAAAGTTACTTTTTTTATTTTTATTGGATTACTCATCGCTGACATTGGCAATACAACTACTGAATTTGCAGGAGTTGCCGGAAGTATGGAGGTGTTTGGCATAAGCAAATACATTGCTGTTCCTATTGTTGCATTTGCTATATGGATGTTGGTTGTTAAAGGAACGTATAAAATTGCTGAAAAAATATTCCTACTTTTTAGCGTTTGTCTTCTTACCTATATTGTTTCTGCGCTTATGGGAAAACCTCATTGGACGGAGATAGGACAATCCATTACTCATCCGCAATTGGATATGACACCACAAAGCATTGCACTTGTAATTGGTCTAGTAGGAACAACTATCGCTCCTTGGATGCAGTTTTATATGCAATCATCAGTAATCGAGAAAGGCTTGAAAATGAAAAATTACAAGTATGTGCTAATCGATATTATTATAGGTTGTGTTGCTACTGTTGTTGTTGCTTTTTTTATTATCATTTCCTGTGCATCTACTTTACATGAAAATGGAATTATAATTGAAGAAGCGAAAGACGCAGCAATGGCATTAAAGCCATTGGCAGGAGCATTGGCTGGCCATGTTTTTGCTTTCGGATTATTTGTTGCTTCAATATTTTCTGCAACTATTTTACCTTTAGCAACAGCGTTTTATGTTTGTGAAGCTTTTGGTTTTGAAGCAGGAATTGATAAAAAATGGAAAGAAGCACCTGAATTTTATGTTTTGTATACGGGTATTTTAGTTGTTTCAGCCTTGATCATACTTATTCCTAATGCACCTCTTATTACAATTAGTTTATGGACACAAGTACTTAATGGAATGTTGCTTCCTGTTGTTTTGGTTTGTATGATATTGCTTGTAAACAATAAAAAAATTATGGGAACTCATGTAAACAAACCTGTCAATAATGTTATTGGATGGTCTGCTATAGTTGTATTAGTTGCACTTTCAGTTGTATTGATAATTATGTCTATTTTTCAATAGGTCTCTTTGTTTTTATTGGTATCCAAATTTCTTCTTCTGATTCAGGATCTTCATTTTTATATTTTGCTCCTAATATTTCAAAATGTGGTCTGTCGTCCAAATAGTAGTCAGATTTTGGTAACCAAGTTTCAAAGATATATTTAAAAGTTTTTTCCCCTGTGCTTGCCGCTCCTTTATGAATAAAAATTGCATATAATCCGGTATTCAATGTAAAACATTCCATTTTATCCGGTATCGTGTTGAAGTCTTCAACTTCAATAGCAGCCCATTTTTCAAAAAGTAAATCTTGATTAAATTTTTTAAAGTCGAACGATTTGTTATATACTTGCAATGAAAACAATTCGGTGGTTAAGTTGTTTTTTATCTCTTTTCTTCTTGGCATAAAACCTTTCCATAATTCAACTGTTTTATTTTCTGCAAAGGACATGCTGATTTTTTTGCCAATCAATTTCTTTTCCGATAAAGTTTCAATTCGAGGTTCCATGTTTATTCAAATTATACGAAGCATAGTATTAATCTCGCCTTAAATATATTCAAAGATGAAAGCAAAATATTTTTTATTTGGTGAATTGAATTTTACTCCACAATATTTCCATCTCTCATAACAAGCTTTCTATCAGCCATGTTTGCGAGCTCTTCGTTGTGAGTGACAATTACAAATGTTTGGTTGTATTTTTCGCGGAGAGTAAAAAATAAATTGTGTAATTCTTTGGCAGTTGCAGTATCTAAATTTCCAGAAGGTTCATCCGCAAGTATAACAGCAGGGTTATTGATCAATGCTCTTGCAACAGCAACGCGTTGTTGTTCACCGCCAGAAAGTTCATTTGGTTTGTGGTTGACACGATTGATTAATCCTAAGAATGTTAATAATTCGATGGCTTTTTTTTCAGCTTCCGATTTTGAAACACCGGCAATATAAGCTGGAATACAAACATTTTCTAATGCTGTAAATTCAGGTAATAAGTGGTGAAACTGAAAAACAAATCCAATGTTTTTATTTCTGAACTCTGCGAGTTTTTTATCGCTTAGGCTTGAAATAAGTGTTTTGTTGATCTCTAATGTTCCGCTATTTGCTCTGTCAAGTGTTCCTATAATATGTAATAATGTTGTTTTACCTGCACCAGAAGGTCCAACAATGGAAATAACTTCACCTTTATTTATTGAAATGGAAACTCCTTTTAAAACTTGAAGAGCTCCGTAAGATTTATGAATGTTTGTTGCTTTTATCATTTTGAAAAATTATTCTCAAGCTATAGATGTTTTTTTCTCAAGTAAAGGTAATCGAAATAATACAATATTTTTAACGATACAATATTCAATTGGTTTGCCTTAAAAGTAGATTTGAAATTATCAGAATAACTGTTAATCACCTGATCTCCTTCATCATTTATTGCATTTTTCCAAACCAGGTTCAATGAACTTCCTGGTGCAAATTGCCATTGAAAATTCATATCTATATTAAATGCGTTAAAATTAAAATCATGGTTTTGATTGTAGCTTATATTATCAATTAAATATCCTTCATTAGTTAAATTATAAAAACTTTTGTAGTGTGCTTTCACCCAATATTGACGTGCTCTTATGCTAAGGGATAGATTGTTTCTGAAAATATAACGGGCTTCCAAAATGTTTTCCATCAAATTTGTTTTGCGTAATCCAAAAATGATATTACCGTATTCATCATTATTAACAAACCCTCTGTCGCCATCATCAATATGAAATGCTAAATATAATATGAAAGATAATTTATCATTTACGCGTACCGAATTATTTACATTAGCGCCATAGTATTGATAGTATCCTATTGTTTTAGAAACTAGTGCTGTAGAACCTGCATGAATATTGAATGAAGCACTTAATCGTTTACGGGAGTCAGTGTTTAGTCCTGCAAATCCAAAATAAGCAGCTGGCAATTTTACGATTCTTCCAGGAGTTCGAGATTCATAATTATCAATATTTTCTGTAGGTTGACTATTAAAACCCAAATAAATATTTTTATGGTCGAGAAACGTCATGTTTTCAACAATATTTAAAGATATATTATTTCTTAAATGAGTTGTGAAGTTTTCGTTCTCTTCTCCTGAAAAAGAAAGCGAAGAATTTAAGACTTTCCCTTTTGGTTCGAACTGATAAAGTGTAAAGGCGATTCCATTATTGCTATAATTTGTTTCATTTGTGACCCCCATCGCATTGTTATTAAATGTTGGGTTCATCGCATTTCTATAAATATCAAATTGAAAATTACCGCTTATTTTACTAAAACTTAAATGATATTTAAATCCAAATAAATCGGTGTATTGATTTGCAACTGTATCTGTTTTTGTAAATACATTGCTGATTGCAGACTGGCAGTTTATACCGTAAGTCCCTTTTTTATTATTCAAAATTAAACCACCACCAGTTGAATTGGCGTTGCTATAATCCATTTTTCGGGTAACATTGGTGTTGATCAGATAAACAGATGAACTATGTTTCATTTGTTTGTCAAAAACCAGAATGTTATAATTAGAGAATGGTTCGGTTAATATTTTTCGCTCATTCCCAACACTGTCTCTTGCAATGGCATAGGTGTTATTTAAAACAGCATTCAATAATCCTATACCCATTCCATTTGTTGTTCTTCCAGATACTTTTGTGGCGTTTAATAATTTTGCTTGGTCAGGATTCTTTATAATTTTTTCACCATCTTTCAATTGATTATATGCATCGTCATAGCCACTTGGTTTTCTTCCTATTCTTCTAGAATAAAAAAGATCTCCTTCTTGAAATAATTCTGTTCCTTCATTAAAAAAAGGTCGTTGTTCATCGTATTGAACCTCAAAGGCACTAAGATTTTTCACAACATTATCGCTTTGAACTTGAGAAAAATCGGGTAGGAGAGTGGCATCAACAGTAAAACTTTCGTTGATCCCATATTTTAGATCTAATCCGCCAGTTATATTGCCTGTATAATTGCTTTCACCTTTAATATTTGATGGGTAGTGGGAAGAATAAGCTGTGATATATGGCGTAAGAGACAATCGAATGGGGGCTTTAATATTTTTTATTCCTTTTAAATATCCAAAATATTTTATGAAATTAGAATCCCCTTTTTTAGTTAATGCCCATTGGTCAAATTCTCCATTTCTTATTGTATTTCGTGTTATTTGCAATCCCCAAATCTGTTCATCAATATTTGGAAATCTCAATGCAGAGAATGGGATTTTCATCTCAACACACCAACCTTTATCATTCATTTTTACAGCACTTTCCCAGACAGCATTATAAAGCGGATCCGAAAACTTGCTGTCTCCCTGCAATCCTGCTGCAGACACAATAAAAATAAAAGCATCTTGTTCAGTATTATATGTATCAAAAACAATTCTGAATTCATCGGCATTAACTCCTTCATCACGATTGCCGAGTTGTCGACAAATACTATCACAGGCATTATCATAAAGCATTGCGCAAACATAAACCGCTGTATTGTCATAAATGATTTTCACTTCCGTATTGTTTTTTACTTGCTTGCCGGAAGTTGGACTTGCTTGTAAAAAACTACTGGTGGGATTTATATTTTTCCATGCATCATCATCCAGGATACCGTCAATTTTCGGACTCTTTTCTGCACGTGAAGTAATGTACTCTTTTCTTACAATTGCAGAATCTTTTTGTGCAACAGCAGATGTTAGGATAGTAAATAAGAAAAGTAGGGAGAAAACTTGTTTTGTCATATGTGGCATAAAAGTACTTTTTCTATTTATTCCAATTAGTTTTTTTTAATAAACGGTAAA
>CAIXIP010000223.1 GCA_903919535.1 uncultured Bacteroidota bacterium
ATCTAAATATTCTATACATAGGTATACTAGCATTGGTTCTAGTTTTCAAAAAATGAAAAAATTATAAATCTTTAACCCTATTAACCTTGGTCACATATGCATTTCTAGAATATCTCTATTATCTTTGAATTCGAATTAATAAATTAGTTTCTCCATTGAAGACCAACTCTATTTCTGAAAAACTAATCCTATACTTTGTAGGTTTTGGCATTGTGGTAATTATGGTTATTGGATCGTACTCCTATCATACTGCAAAAAAAGCCTTATTAAATAGAACATTCGACCAGTTGATTTCATTGCGCCTTGAGAAAAAAAATCAGATTGAACAATTTTTTCATGATCGAGACCGCGAACTGAATTTGCTAGCGAAATCATCTGAAATAAAACAACTAACTAATTTATTCTGTTCAAATATAAAAACAGATAACATAAATTCGAATTTGAGCAGCTACATCAGTTCTTTTGGCTATAGCCAAAGACTATATATAGCTGATAATAATGGTCGAATAATAGACATTGACTCCATTCAATCCCGCCAACAAAACAATACAAATAATGTTTCAGATAAGATATTAAAACATTTTTGTAACGAGGTAAGAACAAAGCAGAAAACTATTATTGAGGATATATCTAATTCAAAATTTTTAATTCATATTGGGACTCCAATTTTTGATGAAGAGAAAAAATGTATTGGGGCATTAATTTTAGTAATTCCTGTTGCTGCTATCAATAAATTAATGGTTGCCTATTCAACGAATGATGCTTTAAGCCAAACCATTGAATCATATTTAGTAGGAGATGACTATCTGATGAGAAGTAACTCACGATTTAAGGAAGACGCTGTTTATCGTATAAAGGTAAAGTCTGCTTCAGTCGTTAATGCTTTAAAAGGAGAAACGGGATTTCAAATAGTAAACGACTATAGAAATATTCCTTGTTTAAGTTCTTACAGTAAAATTAGTATTGACGGACTCAATTGGGTTATTTTAGCTGAACTGGATGAACAAGAAGCTTTGATTCCGGTTTATTCTATAAGAAATAGCATCATTCTTATTAGCTTAATTGCAGCAATAAGTGTTTTTATATTTACGTTTATAATTTCAAAAAAAATTACATCCCCATTAAAAAATCTTGAAAAAGCCAGCAAACAAATAGGTACTGGAAATTATGATATACATTTAAAAGTATCTTCTTTAGATGAGATAGGATTACTGACTGATACATTTAATAACATGGTAGTTCAATTGAAAAAACAAAATGAAGAACTTGAAGAAGAAAAGAAAAAAAGAGTGCGATCTTTGATAGATGGACAGGATATGGAACGTCAGCGCCTTTCAAGAGATTTGCATGATAGTTTAGGGCAATCCATCTTAGCCGTTAAAATGAAACTGGAACAAATAAATGATGCCAAAACAGAAGGCAATAATAAAGTGATTTTAGATACTCAAGAACTTTTAAAAACCACAATTCACGAAATCAGAAATATTTCAAACGATTTGATGCCAAAAGTTTTGGAGGCATTTGGTATTGAGCTCGGATTAAAAAACCTTTGCAAGGAAACAAACGAAAATACAGGATTGATCATTCAATACTTCAGCAAAGACATTCCCTCATTAAGTAAAAAAACTCAAATCTATATTTACCGAATAACTCAGGAGGCAATTAATAATATAATCAAACATTCTGGGACAAAAGAGGCTGAAATAAATATATCCTCATATCAAAATCTTATTTTCCTAAAAATTAGTGATAAAGGGAAAGGATTTGACATTACTAAAACTAATTTAAAAGGTAATGGAATAAACAACATCAAAGAACGCGTTGAATTACTTAATGGAGAATACGAAGTGCATTCTATTATTGGTAGGGGAACTACAATTAATATTAAAATACCTATTACTGATTTATGAAAAAGATAAAAATAATTTTGGCAGATGATCATAGAATATTTCGCGATGGAATAAAATATTTTTTGGAGAATGAGCAGATGGAGGTTGTTGCTGAAGCCTCCAGTGGAATAGAATTATTAGAATTGCTTAAAACTCAAAAAACAGATATTGTTATTATGGATATAACAATGCCGGAGCTTTCTGGAATTGAAGCAACGAAGTTTATTGCTGAATTGTATCCTGAAATAAAAATAATGATGTTATCTATGCATACTGAAGAAGAATTTGTCATCAATTCTGTAAAAGCAGGTGCTAAGGCTTATTTGCCCAAAGAAACATCCAAAGAAGAACTGCTAGAAGCAGTAAAAGTTTTGTATGACGGAGGCGAATATTACAGCAAATTAATTTCTGATAAATTTCTAAAGAATTTTGTAAAAAAAGTAAAGGTTGAACAGAACCTTCAGGAAAACGATTCATTAACAGTGAGAGAAATCGAAATCCTTAAACTTGCTGCAAGAGGAATAAGTAACAAAGAAATTGCGGACATGCTATCCATTAGTATTAAAACAGTTGACGCACACAAAAATCACATCATGCAAAAACTAAAATTAAAAAACACAGCCGAACTGGTTTTATTTGCATTAAGAAATAAAATAATTGAATTATAATAACCTTCCACCTTTTTGCATAGGTAATTCACCTAAACAATACAACATTCACCTACAATTATTTAAGGTATTTTCTAATACATACAATTCTTTTTAGAATTTACTTTTACCCCTGTATGCCTCACTTTTAGAGCACACATTGTAATTTACTGAACACCAACATGGTTTATTGAATCCCTGCTAAATATCATTATATAAAACACCAATTTATGAAACGAAATATAATCTTCTCTATAATTTTTTTTAGTTACTGTACAATAAGTTCAAATTCTTTTGCACAAGAAAAAGATTCATCACTAGTTAAAAAAACAGAAAACAAACTCTCCGAAGGCATTAAAATTAGCGGCTATATAGATACTTACTATGCATACTACACTGATTCAGTTGGAACAAATAATTATCAAAAAATTCCAGACATTTCTCCAAAGTGCAATCAATTTGGATTAAATATTATTCAAATTACAGCTCAATATTCAGGAGAAAAAGTAAGAGCAATTGGAACATTGCATTATGGTGACCTTCCTTCGGCAGCATGGTCACCAGCATACAATATGATTCAAGAAGCGAATGTGGGCGTGCGTGTTACAAAGAAGATTTGGCTTGATGCTGGTTTTTTTAAAACACATATCGGAACAGAAGCTCTTTTGCCAAAAGATAATATTGCAAGTAGTCTTTCTGTAATAACATTTTATGAACCTTGGTGGCAAACTGGCATAAAATTAACATACACTCCCACGGATAAATTGCTAATAGCACTTCACGTATTAAATGGGTATAACACATTTGTTGATAATAATAAATCAAAATCACTCGGACTTTCCTTAGCATATACTTTGGGTGAAAAAGGCAGCATCGGATATTATAATCTTATTGGGGAAGAGTCTTCAGAAGGTACTCCAAGCAAACATTTACGATTTTTAAATAATCTGGTTTTCAATTATCAATTTACAAAAAAACTTAAAGCAAATATTGGTATTGATTACATCACTCAAAAAAATTCAGGTACAATTGATACTTCGAAAACAGCTTCGGTTTATAGTGGAATTATCACATTAAAATATCAGATAAAACCAAAGTTTGGTATTTATGCTCGAGGGGAAACATTCTCTGACAAAAATGGTTTTTTAACTGGTATTATAACGGATGCTAAAGGAAAAAAGACTGGCTTTATTTCCAATGGAGCCACAGTAGGTCTTGAGTATAAACCAACTGACAACTCATTTATTCGGATTGAAGGTAGAGATTTAATCATGAATGAAAATCAAAAAATATTTCGTACTGATGGAAAAAACACCAATAGCCGATTAGAAACGATGATCAACATTGGCATTTCATTTTAATAATTAACACAAACAATACTAACTTAAAATTTAACAATTATGACATTTGATACAGGAACGACAGGCTTTATGCTCTTAGCAACCAGCTTAGTAATGCTTATGACACCAGGATTAGCATTTTTTTATGGAGGACTTGCCGGAAAAAGAAACATTCTAGGAATTATGATCCAAAGTTTTGTTTCCATGGGAATCACAACCATTTTATGGTTTGTTTGCGGTTACTCATTATGCTTTAGCGGTGATTCATTAGGTGGAATTATTGGAAATCTGGATAAGGTATTTATGAACGGTGTTGATTTAAATTCTCCATTCGCTGGAAATACTAAATTGCCTGAATTCGTTTTTATGGCTTATCAGATGATGTTTGCTATCATAACTCCAGCGCTTATTACAGGAGCATTTGTAAATCGAGTAACTTTTAAATCCTATCTAATATTTTTAGTTTTATGGCAACTGCTAGTTTACTATCCATTTGCTCACATGGTTTGGGGTGGAGGATTACTGGCGAAATGGGGAGTTCTTGATTTTGCTGGAGGGATTGTTGTACATGCTACAGCAGGTTTTGCGGCATTGGCTTCAGTAATTTATGTTGGAAAAAGAAGAGACAGAGAATCGACACCAAATAGTGTCCCTTTGATTGCTATTGGTACAGGATTATTATGGTTTGGATGGTATGGATTTAATGCAGGAAGTGCTTTAGATGTAAATGCAATAACAGGTCTAGCGTTTTTAAATACAGATGTTGCTGCATCTTTTGCAGCAATCACATGGTTAGCTATTGAATGGTATTTTGTAAAAAAACCAAAATTTGTTGGTTTGCTCACCGGCTCTGTTGCTGGATTAGCAACCATTACTCCTGCTGCAGGTTTTGTTTCTCTCCCTGCTGCTTGTTTGATTGGAATAACTGCTGGTGCAGTTTGTTATGTTGCTGTACATATGAAAAATAAAATGGGATGGGATGACGCACTCGATGTTTGGGGTGTTCATGGCATTGGTGGATGTTTAGGAACAATTCTATTAGGAGTATTTGCATCAAAAGGCATGAATGCAGCAGGTGCCGATGGTTTATTATATGGTGGTTCCGGCTTCCTTCTGAAGCAAGTCGTTGCTGTTATTGCAGCATGTATTTATGCATTTATTTTCACATATCTTATGCTTATCCTTATCAATATGATTACACCGGTAAAAGTTTCTGAAAATGATGAAGACAAAGGATTGGATGATTCATTACATGGAGAAAAAGCCTATGACGAGGGTGTTTTATAGATTAAAGACAATATTTTTTATTAAGAAAAAAGCACCCCTAATATTTATGAACGTTTAGGGTTATCAAAATTTTAAGTTCAGAATAAATTATTATGAGACCGTTGCTAAATATATATTTGCAACGGTCTTTTTCTTATGGTTGAATAATTCAAGTCATTAAAATAATCTAAAATTAATCTTCTAATTGCTTTATTGAAAAGACTTAAAGAACTATTCATTCATAGGATTTTACAATTCAGTTCCCTACTTTTATATTCCATACAATGCAACTATAAAATATTTACATTATGAAATTTGATAAGACTTTCAATTTAGGTGGTGACTTGACAGTTAACCGAATCGGATTTGGCGCAATGAGAATAACAGGAAAAGGCATTTGGGGGCCACCTGAAAACAAGAGTGAAGCAATAAAAGTTTTAAAGCGTTCAATGGAACTTGGTGTTAATTTTATTGATACTGCTGACAGTTATGGCCCAAATATTTCTGAAGAACTTATAGCTGAAGCTCTTTACCCCTATCCAAAAGATTTGGTAATAGGAACTAAAGGCGGATTTTTAAGAACAGGACCAAACCAATGGAATATAGATGCAAGTCCATCTCATTTAGAAAATGCTTTAGAAGGAAGTTTGAAAATATTAAAGCTCGATACCATAGACCTATATCAACTGCATCGGATTGACCCGAGCGTACCAGCGGAAAAAACATTTGAATTTTTAAAAAACGCACAGCAAAAAGGGAAAATTAAACACATTGGATTATCAGAGGTAAGTGTTGAAGAAATTAAAATGGCTCAACAATATTTTAACGTTGTTTCTGTACAAAACAAGTATAGTGTTGATTTCAGAAATTGGGAATCAGTGCTGAATTATTGCAACGAAAATAATATCGCATTCATTCCATGGAATCCTATCAATGCTGGTAATGTAAAAAAGATTGAGTTGCTTAATAAGATTGCAAATCAACACCATGCCACCACTCATCAAATTGCGTTAAACTGGTTATTACATCATTCGAATAATATTCTTCTCATACCAGGCACATCAAGTGTAACTCATTTGGAAGAAAACATGAAATGTGATTCTATTAAACTTTCAGAGAGCGATTTAAATGAACTAGATAAAATTTAAAATCTCATTCCAAAATTTTGAAAATAAAACCGTTTGTAGTTTCCTGTTTTTACTTCAGTGTATATTTAATTGGCAAATTAAACTGAACCCTTACAAATCTACCATTCTGCTTCCCGGGATTCCATTTCGGCATTTTTGAGATCACACGTACCGCTTCCTTATCACAGCCTTTTCCACCTTCAACGCCTCTTAAAACTCTTATACTACTTAACTTGCCGCTTTTCTCAACAACAAAAGTAATATAACACGTGCCGCTAATACCGGCAATTCTTTCCGCTTCCGGATATTTTATATTTTGTTGAATGAACTTCATCATCGCTTGCTCACCACCTTTATATGAAGGCATTTGTTCTGCAATTGTTAAAGGAGCATCTGTGCTTTTTGAATTAGTTTTCTGAGCAAATGAAATGCTTGAAAAAAATAAAAAGATAAATAAAAGAAGATTTTTCATACATTTTAATTTAGTAGTTTGTTCACTTATTACACTTTATTTTGGCACCTATTTTTCAATATGTTCTAATGCATTCTACTCTGCAATTTAAAATTATTCTCCAAACAAAAACCTATTCATTATCATAAAATCATTTAATCATTTAATAAACAAGAAACGCTATACTATCTTATTCAATCCCTTCATACTTAAAGCAATCCTCTTACGTTCAATATCAATTTCGGCAACTTTTGCCATTACTTTTTGTCCTACCTTTACTACGGATGAGGGATCAGCAATAAACTTGTCGCTTAGTTGTGAAATATGAATCAATCCATCCTGATGCACACCCACATCTACAAATGCACCAAACTTAGTTACGTTGGTAACAATACCAGGAAGAAGCATCCCAACAATAAGATCTTTTATGCTATTTACAGTTGAATCAAATTCGAAAATCTCAAATTCCTTTCGTGGATCACGACCAGGTTTTTCTAACTCTTTTAAAATATCTTTTAATGTAAATTCTCCCACTTTAGCCGTAACGTATTTTTTAATATCAATTTTTTCACGAATATTTTTTTCATTTATGAGGTCTTCCAATTTACAATTCGCATCTTTTGCCATTGCTTCTACAACAGCATAACTTTCGGGATGCACAGCACTTGCATCTAATGGATTTTTTGCATTATGAATGCGTAAGAAACCGGCACATTGTTCAAATGCTTTTTCGCCCATCCGCGGAACTTTTAATAATTGTTTGCGCGTTTTGAATGCACCATTCTCATTTCTGTATTTCACAATATTGTTTGCCACGGTAGGCCCCAAGCCTGCTACATAAGCGAGTAGTTCTTTACTTGCAGTATTTAATTCAACACCAACTTTGTTCACGCTACTTTCAACTACTTCGTCTAATTTTTTCTTTAATAGTTGTTGATCAACATCATGTTGATATTGCCCAACACCAATTGATTTTGGATCGATCTTCACCAGCTCTGCCAAAGGATCCGCCAATCTGCGACCGATGCTAACTGCACCGCGAACAGTAATATCTTTATCAGGAAACTCTTCTCTTGCAACATCACTTGCACTATAAATACTTGCACCACTTTCGTTTACCATTATGATAAGAATTGCTGCTGGCATATTTTTAATGGAACGAACAAATGTTTCCGTTTCGCGTCCTGCTGTACCATTACCAATTGCAATGGCTTCGATTGCATGAGCTGTTATTAGCCTAAGCAATTCCTGCTCAGCTCCTATACTTCCGCCCTGTCCGGTATGTGGATAGATCACACTATCTTCTAATAACTTCCCTTGTTCATCCAGCACAACAACTTTGCAGCCTGTTCTAAATCCGGGATCAATTGCTATAATACGTTTTTGCCCGAGTGGCGCGGCTAACATTAATTCACGCACATTATCTGCAAATACATTAATCGCTGCTTCATCAGCTATTTTTTTTGTGAGCAATCTATACTCTGTTTCCATGCTTGGCTTCAGCAAACGTTTATAGGAATCTTCGATTGCTTTTTTTACCAATACAGTGCATTGATTTTTATTTTTTAAAAACAAACGCTCTAAACCATTTATTGCTTCTTCTGCATCAGGAGAAATATCAATACTGAGAAACCCTTCGCTTTCACCCCTTCGCATAGCCAACAAACGATGACTCGGACATTTCATCAGTGATTCCGACCATTCAAAATAGTCCTTGTATTTTTCACCTTCAGCCTTTTTACTGCTGCGCACCGAACTTGTTATCAAAGCCGAATTTTTAAATAAGATACGTAACGTTGTGCGCGCTTTTTCATCCTCACTTATTAATTCTGCAATAATATCCAATGCTCCTGCAATTGCTTCTTCTATTGTTGTTACACCGAGTTCAACATTTATAAAAGATGCAACCTCAATGTCTAATGAATTACATTCTTGTTTCAAAATTAATAATGCTAATGGCTCCAAACCTTTTTCTTTTGCGGCAACAGCGCGTGTTTTACGTTTTGGCTTATATGGCAAATAAATATCTTCCAGTCGATTTATTTCTGTTGCATTTTCAATCTTTTGTTTTAACTCTGGTGTTAATTTCCCTTGTTCCTCTATACTTTTTAATATAAATATCCTCCTGCTTTCAAGCTCTTCTAATTCAATATTTAAATTTTTTATATTTATTATCTGTACTTCATCTAATCCACCTGTGGCTTCTTTTCGATAACGGGCAATGAAGGGAACAGTTCCTCCAACTTTTAACAATTCAAGTGTTGCAGAAACTTGTTTTTTATCTATTGAAAGGTGGGAAGCAATTTGAGATTCAAAATTATTCATAATGGAATGCTGTCTGTAATATGTTTTATGATTTTTAGTAAAAATAGCTATTAATGACAGTCCGTCTAAAAACTACAGTTTACCAAGCAAATATAATCTAATTAGAAGCGATATGCGAGCGCTTGAAAAATAATTTGTAAAAATGTTTTGTAAAAAATGGAGAGCTTATATTGGAG
>CAIXIP010000224.1 GCA_903919535.1 uncultured Bacteroidota bacterium
AAAAAGTATTATCTAAATGCTTTCCAGCAAGAAAATATTGCATGGTGGCAGAAAGAGATTTCTGATGTAAATAAAAAAATAAAAAGTGAAAAGGATCAAAACACAATTTTGATTTTAAAACGAACTCTTGGATATCTTAGTCTTGTATCTTACATGCAAGCAAGTGGAGCATTAAAACAAAATGCCCTCGAAGCCGCTGAACAATTTTGTAAGATTTATGTTTTAGTTGACCCGACAAATACTGAAGCCTATTATCTTTCTGCAAGTGTAAATGCAATACATGGAAATTCTAAGGAAACATTTAACAACCTATCGACTGCCTTCAAAAATGGATATTCCGATGTTGACCGTTTTGAAAAAGATACTGTTTTTAATAAATTTAAAAACACAACGGCCTATAGTGATTTTGAAACAATATTAAAAAGTCAAAAAAAGTAAATTCAAGTTTGGCAAGGAGTGAACTATCCTATTTTTTGGAATCATTTTGTCGTAAATACTCCAAGATGGCCCTTGTCTCATCATTATTTACATCCTGAAAAACCATCGGAATATTAAGTTTCGAAAAAATATCTTTTGCGATTGGATCGCTTTGTATCATCTCTGCGGGATTAAGTATCATATTCATGATCCATTCAGGACTTCTTCTTTTTGTTACCCCATTTAATGGCGGTCCATTAAGGCGCATATCAAAGCGATGGCAAGCTACACATTTTTGTCCAAAATAATTTTTTCCATCAGCTGCTAATAAGGTATCTAACGCCTCTAACTTAAGCTCTTTTATTGGTCCTATTCCCTTATTTGCTAATTGATTTGGATATTCAAAAATACCAGTAATAATATTGGATGAGGAGTTGGAACAACTCGTATAAATAAACATTGTTAGTGTTAATAGACCAATTGCAAAAAACACGACTTTATTTTTTTTCATGGATAATTATTTTACAAATTCAACATTATGCAAAGATAAAATACAATCCGATTCTCATTCATTTTTGCTAACTGATTTTTATCAGTATTAATTTTGTTTTAAAACAGAAAGGCTGAAAGTGTAATGGAGGTATGTTTTTAATATTCATTAAAAAAAGGCAAACAGCTAAATGATTGACCATTATATATGATGTAGCAATATCTTAAAAGAAAGAGTAGAATTTTAAAAGAAAATAATTTGATTCACACAACGTAAATGATGCAGAAAAATAAATCTGTAACAAGCAATTACTATACAATAATTAGCAACTTAATCCCAACCAGAAGCAAGCACATCACACAGATGCATCATTTTCATGTTTTTTCCAGCTTTTTTTGCATAACCATCAATGTGCATTAAACAAGAAACATCAGTGGAAATAAGATATTCCGCACCCGTAGCTAATGCATTATCTAATTTCTGATCACCCATACCAACAGCTATTGGCTCGAATTTTACAGAGAAACTTCCTCCGAAACCGCAGCAAGTTTCAGTATCTTGCATTTCACGCAGTTCTAATCCTCGAACTTTTTCTAATAACACTCTTGGTTCTCGTTTAATACCGTATTCACGCAAAGCCGCGCAAGAATCATGATAAGTAGCAACACCATTTAATGTAGCACCAAGATCAGTTATCTTCAAAACATTAACCATGAAATCTGAAAATTCATAAATGTTTTTTTGAATTTGTTTATACTCATTATGCAAAACAGAATTATGAAACATTTCAGGATAGTAATTTTTTATCATTCCAACGCATGATGCAGATGGAGCTATTATATATCGATCATTTTGAAATTCACGAATAAATTTCTCACCAACTTCTTTGCAATCATCCCAGTAACCAGCATTAAAAGCAGGTTGACCGCAACATGTTTGTTCCGGATTGTAATTAACCCCACAACCAACTTTCTCTAATATCTTTACCATATTTAATCCTGTTTCAGGATAGATCTGGTCAATAAAACATGGAATAAAAATATCTACGATCATATATTTACGAATTAAAAATTCTTTACAAATTTACAAATAACTAACTAACATTTTTTGATTTCGGAATAGTAAGTAAAACAATAAAGCCAACCAGAAAAAATATAATTAAAGCCAATATAGAATTACGCATACCACCCGTCAACCCTTCTATTGCACCAAAAGAAAACATACCAATCACAATTCCAATTTTTTCGCATACGTCAAAAAAACTAAAATAGGATGCATGATCTTCTGTTTCAGGCAATAATTTTGAATAGGTGGAACGAGATAAAGATTGAACACCACCCATTACAAATCCGACAAAACTAGCTGCAACATAAAATGCATTAGGTGTATAAACAAAGGCATATACACCAACACAGATGCCTACCCATATAAACAAAGAAACACCAAGTGCTTTAATATTTCCTATCCATTTGGATAACCTTGAAAATAAAAATGAACCTAGGATTCCAACAAACTGAATTAATAAAACGCTTACAATTAAATTACTGTCTTCCATTCCCACAATTTCTTTTTTTGCAAACATCACTGCCACCAACATAACCGTTTGCACCCCCATACTGTATGTGAAGAATGCAATTAAAAAACGTTTTAACTGTTTGATCTGTTTCAATTCATTCCAGACTTTCCACAACTCTTTAAATCCTTTTAAGATGACATTTCCACTTGATGAATGCGTATTAGATCTATTTGGCAATCGTGCAAACGTAAACTGAGCAAATCCCATCCACCAAAGAGCAACCGAAATAAAAGAATATTTTGCAGGCATATTAAAAACTTTTATCAAGATCAAATTAATGATCAGCAATAATGCACTCCCAAAATACCCCATTGAAAACCCTTTTGCACTAACTTTATCATGGTCGGCAGGTTCTGCAATTTCAGGTAAATATGCGTTGTAAAAAACGAGACTTCCCCAAAAACCAACACTAGCAAATAAGATAGAAAGCAACCCGAAAAATAAATGTTCCTTACTAAAAAAATATAAAGAGGCACAAGACAAAGAGCCTAAATAACAAAAGAACTGCATAAAACGTTTTTTACTTCCGCTATAATCTGCAATACCTGATAAAATAGGAGAAGAAAGAGAAACTAATATAAAAGACAGAGCAACTACATAATCATACAACTCTGTGTTTTTAAAATCCCGTCCAAAAAGAGTTACAATATCACTAATAATTTTTCCGCTTTCATCTTTTGTGCCTGTTACATTTACATAAAATATTGGGAAGATAGCAGCCGTAATTACTAATGGATAAGAGGAATTAGCCCAATCATAAAACGTCCATGCATTGATTAATTTTTTGTCTCCTTTTTTCAGGTTTGTCATAAGTTTTATTTAAAATTAATTATAACATTAAATTTTTAAGGCTTAATTATTACAAATTCCACTCGTCTATTTTTTGCTTTATTCTCTTCTGTATCATTTGGGGCAATAGGTTGAGTTGGTCCAAATCCCTTATAGGTCATCGGATTTATAACTCCCTGCGAAAGCAAATAATCATAAACTGCTTTCGCCCTGTCTTTTGATACTTTTCGATTTGTTGCCTCATTACCTTGATTATCGGTATATCCATTAATTTGTATTTCCATAAATGGATGATCGTTGAGAGAATGAACTATTTCATCTAAAACAGGATATGAAGCCCTCATCAATTTAGTAGTGCCGGGTTCAAATTTTAAATTTTTAATTTCAAAAACTTGTCCTGTTGAGAAAGAATCAGGCAATGTATATACAAATTTAGGTTGAGTTTTTTTTAGTGCCTCCAATGAATCAGTAGATATGATAATTTTCCTTACGGAAATATCATCAATAAAATAATAAGCTTCTTTGAATTCAAAAATATCCCATTTGTTTTGACGTACAAAATCATCTTTTACTTTAGTAGTAAAATTGCCAATAATAATATACTTTTCTCCCCCATGCGCAAGGTATTCACCATGAATAGGAATCCAATTGAAAGTACCGGAAATCCCCTTTTTGTAAGTTGAATCAACAATTCCTTCTTTATCAAAATTCATATTCATTTTAAATGCATCATCAGAAAAATAAACACCCAACTGCTTTACAGTTACAGTGCTTACACCCATCAATCGAACAAACATTTTAAACTGGTATGTTCTTCCTTTTTCAAGCGGTTCAAGCAATTGAACATACATGTATTCTTTGTAAACAGCTTGAAATCTCAAACCTGAATAACAAGTACCCGTATGTGCACCTTTATATCTTGAAGTATCCTTTTTATCTGCCTTCATGTAATAATCAACAGTACCTACATTTTGCCATGGTGTAGCGTTACTTATCACATTCGATTTATTTTTATGCTTTTCGAAACTTGGATTAGGCACTAAATTTTTACCCTTTTTTTGTGCAACAGAAACAAAAGAAAACAACAAGGCAATTGAAAGTAGTACAACTTTCAAAAGTCTTGCATATCTATTTGTTATATTTTGTTTTCTGGATTTCAAAAAGCTATTTATTTAATGTAAATGTGATTTTTCTATGAAATATTAAAATCTAAATTCTTTAATCGTATCAACAAAATATTTTACTTTTTCTTTTTCAAGATCCGGATATAGCCCATGCCCAAGGTTTGCAATATGTCGGTGAGGACCGTATGCTTTCAACATTTTTATAGTTTCTGATTTTATGGTTGCGTAACTTGCATATAACAAGCAAGGATCCATATTACCTTGCAATGTTTTTGTATCACCTATCATTTCACGTGATTCAGCAATATCCATTGTCCAATCCAAACCAATGGTATCACAATTCAGTTTCCCCATTTCCCTTCGAGATGAATGAGCATCTTTTGCAAATACTGTAAATGGAACATCCTTGATAGCATCACATATTTGCGAAATGTATTTGAGTGAAAATTCTTTGTATTGTTCGTGAGACAATACTCCGGCCCAACTATCAAAAAGCTGCAACATATCTGCTCCAGCAACAACTTGTCCTTTCAAATAATTAACTGTGCTATCGGTAATTTTCTGTAATAATTTATGCGATAATTCAGGCTGCGTGTATAAAAACTTTTTGGCTTTCGAAAAAGTTTTGCTTCCACTTCCTTCAATCATATATGCAAAAATTGTCCATGGTGCTCCAGCAAAACCAATAAGAGGAACGCGACCATTCAGCTCCTTTTTTGTCAATTTAATTGCATCCATCACATAATGAAGATCATGAGGCTGAGCAACTCTTAATTGAGTAATATCGTTTTCTGTTTTTATTGTTTTTTCAAACCAAGGTCCTTTTGCTTCTATCATCTGATAAGGCAATCCCATTGCTTCCGGAATAACAAGAATATCCGAAAAAATAATTGCAGCATCAACACCTAAAATATCTACCGGCTGAATTGTTACTTCACAAGCAAATTCAGGAGTTTCCACTAATTCTTTAAATCCGCCCATTTTTGATCTCACTTCGCGATACTCAGGTAATACACGTCCTGCCTGTCGCATCAACCATACTGGGGTTCGTTCTGTTTTTTCTCCTCGTGCAGCTCTTAAAATTAAATCGTTTTTAATAGTCATAATTTGTTTTATTTTGGATGATAAATTCGTGTTGCTGTATTTAATATTTTTTGTTTGTCTAGCGAAACCGGTTTTGTTTGTTGCTTACTATATAATTCCATTTGATCAGATAGATGCGGACTTTCTTTTCTGCGTGATTCTCCAAAAGGGACAACCGTTTCAAATGAATTACCTTTTTTAGAAAACTTTGCAAACATGATAAATGAATCTCCGTCTTTTGCCCGAAGCATACCATTTTTATTTACTTCACTAGCCATTGCCAACATACATTCGGGCAAACCTGGAATACCATAACTTTTTCCTTCACGTATTAAACGTTGAACATCCCCAAAAGGAACATCAATACTTTTATGATGCTTGATCAATTCTTTTTTTGCATAATGAATTGCCTCTATTAACAGTTTTGTATCGTATTCAATTCCTAATTCTAATCCATTGTATGCAGCACCAGTTTTTTCAAAAAGATAATTGAACGTCAATGTAACTATTGCGGCTTCTCTGTTATCAGCATAACCCGTAAAATTCCATTTTTTTAATTTCGCAATCGCATCAGCAATGTCAGGATAATCCGCTTCTTTCAGCTCGTAAATAGGTTTAAAACTTTTATAAATTCCACCTTGTTGTTTTGGGTATGAGCAATCGTATTTTAATTTTTTGAAATCTTGAAAAGTAAGTTTTGTTTTACCTGTCATCATCTCGTTGAATCTCAAATCGCGATTATTTGTTCTATTCCAAAAATATCCGGATTGCTTATCAAACATTTTTTCATTTGGATTTTCAGCAGATGCTGTGCAATGAAATGGAGTATTGTTAGTGTTATACAAGTAGCCACATTTAGGATCTAATTTTTGTGGCAGCTCATTTATTTTGTAAAAATCAGTCCATAAAGTTTGAGAGGTATTTCCGGGAAGCACTTTCTGCCAATTATAATTGGGATTGCGTTTAGGTAATAATGCATTAAATAAATAAAAAACACGATCTTGATCATCGGCATACATAAAATTAAATAACGGGATACCCTGCATTTCCATTGCTGAGTAAAATTCGGAATACTGTTTTGCTTTCCCCATTTTATACCATTGTTCGCCTGCTTTTACATTGAACATATTATTATATCGTAATGCAAACACACCTTTATCAGTGCGATATGCAGGACCATAAACACACCATAAGGCTTCTTTTTTTATCGTAATTGTCCCTAATTTTGTTTTTACTTTCAAGGGAATTTTGCGTACGTCAAAATCAAACCAATCACCTTCAAATTTGTATTGATTCTTATTTTGAGGATTAATTTCCATTTTATAAATATCAACATAGTCGGGCCAATTAAAGGTTATAGCCCAACCCAAATGTTCGTTACAACCCATTGCCGGAGAAATCATTCCCGGTACAAAAGCACCATACATATTCCAACCTTGCTCACTGCAAACATGAGCTTCATACCACGATGCAACACCTTCAATGGGAACGTGTGGATTTATTGCCAGATAGGTTGAACTATCAGTTGTCATATTAGAATTCATTGCAAATGCATTTGATCCCGCACTTGCATTAAAAATATAATCATCAGGTTTTCCTTTGATAATTGCTTGTAAGGCTGTTGGTGTCCCCACCATACTTGTAAGAATTACCGTATAAGCGGTGATGATTGTTTTTGGATTGATTGGAAATATTTTTTTTAACTTAATTTCTTTAGGATGACTTTCTGCATAAGCATTAATTCCATCAGTATATGCTTGAAGAATTTTACGATATTCGGGGGATAGATCTGTTTCAAATTTCCTATCCACCAATTCCTTCGCCTTAATGAAACGAACAAAATAATCAGTTGCGGCACCGCCTTTTCCATCAATTTCACCCATCCGAGCCTGAGCAGTAATCATCATCATTTGAATGTGCTCAAAATCATCTTCACAATGCGCCCATGCTAAACCATATGCTACCTCAGCATCTGTTGGGGCAAAAATATGAGGAATACCAAATGTATCACGGGCAATCGTAATATTATCTGCATTGACCTGCGACAGAGAAATGCTGTAAAATATTAAATTACAAATACCTAAAAAAATTATTTTCTTCATATCAAGCCTAATTTTGTAAAAATAACAAATACAATCGGCTTTTGGGAATCATTAAAATATTTTTATCTACAGTTTTTCAACTATTTTTGTTAAAAATTCTTAATATGAATCCGAATGAAATAGAAGCCATTGCAATTAAATGGTTTGATGCTTTTAACACACATAATCTGGAGAAGTTGCTTGCATTGTATCATAACGATGCCCAACACTTTAGTCCGAAATTAAAGATCAGAAAACCTGAAACAAATGGATTCGTTCAAGGTAAAAATGCCTTGAGAGAATGGTGGCAGGATGCATTCGACCGACTACCAACATTGAATTACAACTACACAACCCTAACAGCAAACAACAACATGGTTTTTATGGAATATATTCGAAAGGTAGATAATGAAGATGATATGCTAGTTGCTGAAGTATTGGAAGTAAAAGATGGATTGATAGTAGCTTCGAGGGTTTATCATGGTTAGCATTTCAACCCCGTTCCTAATCGCACTTCGAAATTCAGGTTATATAACTTTATAGGAAATTGTGTTTTGAAAAACCATTTCGTGAATCTTATTTCTAAAGCTTTAGAAAATTTGTCACCGCATTTATTACTGTTTAGCAATTTATAATATTTTAATTTGCCCGTTGAATCAATTGAAAAAACAGCATCCAAATATATACTTTCACAGCCGCTACAATTCATTTTTAATTTATTTTCTTTCAATATTTTTGAATATTCATTTTTCATCCAATCATGATCAATTTTTTGCCACGCATTCCATTGATCACTTGTCAGCTCATATGTTTTAGGAACTACAATACTTGATTTTACAACTGTATCCTGAATTTCAACAATACCTTGCCCTTTCGAATAAAAGGATAACAAACTAAACAAAAAGAAAAACAATCTTAGCCTCATTCTATTTCAACTTGTTGACCGTTAAATTCAACTTTAAACCCCTGTACTATTTTATTTCTTTTGCGCAATTCTATAACACCATTTACTTTTACCAAACGATTTTCAATTACGCTATTTGCTTCAGCACCATTGGCAACCCAGCCCATTGCTTTTATCAACTGGTTCAATTGAATGTGATCTCCTTTTATTTTTAATGTTACCATAGTCTAACAAAGTTAATACAAAGTATTAAAATTTCACACACAAATAAAACAGCTTATCTGTATCTTTGTAATATGAATAAAGATGACGTATTTAAAAGTCTACACGAAAAACTTTCAAAGGATTTAAACTGGCCACAGGTGTATATGTTTAAATTTATTATAGCTGCCGAAAACAAAAAAATAGCATTGGTTCAATCTAAATTTTCAGATGAAGCAATTATACAACAAAAAGAATCGAGTGCAGGTAAATACGTAAGCATCACAGTTAAAGAAGTGATGCTAAATGCAGATTCGGTGATTGAAAAATACAAAGAAATTAGCACCATTGAAGGTGTAATGGCTTTATAAATCTGGTTTGGTGCCAGCATATAATTCTCTAGGGATTGTCATTTCAAGCGAAGCGATTACCACAGACTCCCTAAAATTACAAGGAATCTAAATAGCATCATACTCTCAATTATTTTTATCTGAACATGTAGCTTTTCACTTTTTTTGCGTTATATCTAAAAACGTTCTTAAAAAGGAGGCCCCATGAAACCGATGAATCCAATCAATTTGCTTGCTTTTGCAGCAAGTTTTAGTGTTGCTCCTGTATTTGCAACAAGCGAACTTTCAATTGAAGACGCACTAAAAAAAGGGTTAATACAAGTTATTATAAATGGGAAAGGTGGTTATACTGGTGATGTAATAACCATGAAAATAAAAAACACTTGTAATCAAAATTTAAATATTAATCTGGAAGCAGGTAGAAAACTTGATTCAAAAGATAATAACCAACAGGATATTTTAGTTACTCAGGCCCAAGATTTTTTTGTTTCTGCTAAACAACAAAAAGTAATTAATGTTTTCGGAATGTGTTGCCAGGCTCACAACAGCTCACCTAAACAAAATTCAATTTACACAATCGGAAAAATGGCTGATAGCAGTTTAATTAAGCTTGCAACTTTTATTGATAAAAATAAATATTACACAAATCATACTGCTCAAGAAGCTGTATGGGCCATTTCTGATAACAATTCTTTAGCAAGCATTACCGATGGCGACAAGGAAACTGTAAATCGTCTGCGTAATTATGTCTCTAAAATTACAGGCAGGGCAATCCCTGCATATGATATTACATACCGACAGGACAATGAAAATGATGTGTTAGGAAGAGCTTCCAAAATTGAAGGTGTTTTCAATTATACATTGCCGGCAAATGGCCATGTAACGGTTGCTATTTATGATACAGAAGGACGCGTTGTTCAAACATTTTTTGAAAACATTTCTCATAAAAAGGGAGAGTATAAATTATATTATACATTCAGAACAGGAAAGTTGCCTGAAGGAACATATTATGCTCGAATGAAAACAGATGGCGTTTTGCAGAAAGAAGAGAAGATCGAATTTTAGGAAATTAGAATATCATTTCGAACGTAGAGAGTAATAACAATTGATTAAAAGTATTTACGGGAAATTACTCTCCAAAAAATTCAGAAAGTTTGAATTTCTCTTTTAATCGAACTCCTTTTTCGGTATGTTGAACAGTACAACATTCATTTATAGAATCATGTTCGAAAAATAAAATAGATTCTGTATCAGCTGCTTGCTTTAGAACTAGTTCTTTTTCGGTCATGGTTAACAATGGACGAGTATCATAACCCATCACGTATGGCAATGGGATGTGACCAACTGAGGGAATAAGGTCGGCCATATAAATAATTGTTTTTCCTTTATACTGAACATTTGGTAACATCATCGCATCCGTATGTCCACGCATAATAGATAAAGAAATGTTTGAACCTAATTGCTTTGAATTTTCTCCTTCAATAAATTTTAATTGCCCAGACTCTTGCATTGGCAAAATGTTCTCTTTTAAAAAACTGGCTTTCTCTCTTGGATTTGGTTTTGTTGCCCAGTCCCAATGTTCTGCATTACTCCAATATGTTGCATTTTTAAATGCAGTTTCTAATCCGGTTTTTTCTTTGTTGTATTTAATACTTCCACCACAGTGATCAAAATGCAAATGAGTTAAGAACATATCTGTAACATCAGCAAAACTAAAACCTGCTGTGTGCATTGATTTTTCTAATGAATCATTTCCATGTAAATAATAATGAGAGAAAAATTTTGCATCTTGTTTGTCGCCCATACCATTATCAACTAAAATCAGACGATTGCCATCTTCTATCAGCAAACAACGCATTCCCCATGAACACATATTATTTTCATCGGCCGGATTGGTTTTGTTCCACAATGATTTTGGCACAACACCAAACATGGCGCCACCATCTAATTTAAAATTCCCGGTATTTATTACATGTAATTTCATAAGGCAAAACTGATTTTATTGTTTACAAATATCGGATTAATATTGAAAAATGAGGGGAAAATTACTCGCTCAACTATTTAGATAAAATAGTAATCGTGATTGCCCTATTTTTCTTTTTTTCTTCTTCTGTTTTTGCATTTAAAACAGCTAATTTATCTGACGGGACGATTTCCATTCGATCATTCAAAATATCGTGAAATTGCAGAGACAATAGAAAATCGAAGGCTCGCCATTCGGCTAACGTATTTTTCATTTTTGGAACTCTATTAAAATTTACATTGTGTACTCTTTGAATTTCATTCCAAGTTGAATCGTGGCGTGCCCTATATTTGAGATCTTCATTCCACCACCATTTACTTTCGTCTGTATCAGAATGAATTTCTACCCGTATTTTCATAGTTGGATTTTTCTGCATAAGATTAGCTAATAAATAAAGTGGAGGCCACTCCTTATAAAGTAAGAAGCATTGTTGTCGATCATCGAAATAAGTCAAATTATACGTTTCTCCCACTTTTAATCCTGCCATCATTTTATTTATTGTTAACGTATTTTCATTCGGCTTTAATAATCGTGTATTAATATAATCTGATTCAGGAAAATAAGCCGGGCTATAATAAATTGCAGAGTAAAAAGCATTCTCCTTAACAGTTGCCGTTAAGTTATAACTACCTACTTTTGAATCGGAATTTGTTTTGGCAATACAATTATTTTTTTCATCCATCAATGAAACTTCTACAGAAATTGGATTTTTTGTAAAATCGGTTACGACACCCTTGATATTGATTTGAACCATATAAGAAAAATAAATAGTATGTCCTTTTCCATTGGGATAAACATTATCCAATACCAACATATATTTTTCACCTTGCTTTACTTGGATTGAATGCGAATAATTATTGCCCGGTCCTTTTTCTGAAAAATTATTTTTTGCCATCGATGATAAACCTGTCGACCCGTTTGTTTTCTCAACGTTTCGTGAAAGATTACTACGCAATGGAATTGCTGTCTTTTTTAAAATGTCTGTACAAAAACTTGTATCATTAACTTTATAAAGTAAAAAATCATAATCATTGGTGCTGTCTTGAGGAACAATGTCGAAAATCAATTCGCCATCATGCTGAATATTCAATTCATACCATGCCGAATTATGTTCTTCTTCAAAGGCATTTTTATCATTTTTACTTTTTGCAGAAATTTCCATGACATTACCAAAACCATTTGGCGATTTTGTTAAACCGTATTTACTACTTTTCGAAATAGTAATTTTAATTGCGCTTTTACAATCACAACTGGTGTTCGCCAAAGTAGATTTTATTGGTTGAATTGAAGGTTTTATTTCCATCTTTTTTTGAGCACTAGATGATAGTACAAAAAGCGAAAACGCAAATAATAGGAATATTGTTTTATGCATCATAAATGAATTGTTTTATTCATAATTCACAGCAAGGTAAAAAGATACATTGTACAAACTATTTTAAAATTACAATTAAAAAACCATCATTGAATTACTTTCCAAAAGCAACAGCGCAACCACTAAAAGTTTTATTATCTACTTTAACAGTTACACTATAATTATATTTTTTCTCAGACATTCCATCACTACATTTTTCATTTTTTATTTTCAGTTCGATAGAACTACTTTCATTTTTCGCAGCATAAATTGCAAGTCCATTTTTATTTTCTGATTTGACATAATCAAAATGTATTGTTTTTTGTTCCATCGGATCATAAAAATCAATCAGATTCTCTATTTCAGATATCTGTACTTGCCAGAAAGGTTCATTTCCCATGCACCAATATTCATATGGGATACAATCGTTCATGTAATTTTTAAATTCTGTTTTCAAAACAGAATTTACATGCAATGTATATGGATCAGCTTGCGAACCACTTGCCACCAATTCTCCTTTTACTTTTACATAGATGGTTTGATAAGGATATGCATTTGGAAGTATTTTTTTGTAAAGTGTATCCAAGGAATTTGTTTCGTCTTCAATAGGATAACTTAATGTATGATTATCACCAAAGCAAACTTTTAACATAGCACTGCTATTTTGCGTTGCGGGGAAAAACAAACCTTCAAATTCTTCAATTTTCTGTTCGCTAGCTTTTTTTATTGTATCAATTTGAGAACTATTGTCCGAAGAATTTTTCTGCTGCTGACAAGCAAAAAAAAGAAAACTTATACTAAATGACAGGAATAAATATTTTTTCATTTTAACATAGGTTAAAAAAAATTGAGCGCCCGAAAGCGCTCAATTCAATTCAATAATCTTAGCGTTTAGTATCTCGCTTTCCAATTGTTGTAAAGTTCTTTTTCAACTTGCTTTAGCACCGATTTAATCGCTCCTGCCCAATAATTCCTCATTCCGATACCTACTGCTTTACCATCAATTTTTTCGCATAACAATACTTTTTTTGTTCCAATATCAAAAAAGGTAACATATACATTAGCTGTTTGAGTTCCTTTATTGAAATTCTCAATAATAAAAACCAAACCTACCCCCTCTTTTTTATCTCCAGTATATTTTTTAACCATTCCATCTATCTCATTTTTTTCAATCTTCCCTTCATTATACGTCATGCATTTATCTGCATCCAGTTTACTATTCAGATCAGTTACTGAATTAATATCATTGTAAATATTATCCTTCCGGAAGGTCTTTCGAAGGTCAAAATTTTGTGGCTCATTTAACATGAGCGTATTCCAACCCGGCACCCACCTATTGCGCATATCTGTTCCTGTAACAGCTCCTGCTCCTTGTATTTGGTCAAAACCGCCAACAAATTTTGCTTTTGTAAAATCCATTCCATACCAAACAATGTCGGTAGTTGTGAATACTTTTTTTGCATCTTGTGCTTTGGTTACAGAAACTCCTGCAAATAACAACGCAAATAAAATTATTTTTTTCATTTTCTATTTTTTGATTGGTTTATATGATTCTTTTTACTGAAAATTATTTCACAAAATTATTAGTTCAGTATTAAAAATCAAATTAATTTATCAAATCAAAATGCTGTTTTATTTTTTAAATTTACTCAATGATCAACATTTCAACTCGTCTGTTTTTCTGACGCCCTGCTTCTGTTTTATTATCAGCAACAGGCTTGGTTGAACCAAACCATTCTACTTTAAATCTGTTCTCATCTATACCTTTACTAACAAGGTATTTTTTTACAGCTTCTGAACGTTTTTGTGATAATTTCATATTAGTAACTGCATTTCCCTGGTTATCAGTATGACCTGAAATTTTCAAATGCCATGTCGGTTTCTTAGCCATTAATGCAGCTAATTCATCCAAGGACGAAAAAGATTCTTGTTTAATTATGTCCTTTGCAGAAGCAAACTCAAGATTATTAAAAGCTTTCTTAATTACTTCTTCTTCTGCCTTTGTAAGCTTCACAACAACATCTTTGGCGTCTTCTGGTTTCAATTTATTATCATCCGTTTTAAGAATAATAAATCTGTATAAATTACCTTGAGGATCTCTTATAGCCTTTTTCGCAATGCCACCAACAACAATTTTAAGTTCTTTGAGACTATCAATATCTTCACCGTCAAACTTAAATATTGCAAATTCATCGGCAGGTAAATCATCAAATTTGAAACTGCCATCTTTTTCACGAGTAACTGTTCTTAATATTTTGCCTTCTGAATCTATCAGATCCAATTTCACTTCAGGACAACCATCATTTGAAGCAGGACCTGGTTTATCAGGGCATAGGTCAATTTTATCCTGCACTCCATCTCCATCTCTATCCGGACAACCTTTGAAATCTGGCAATCCCGGAACATCCGGACATTCATCCATTTTATCAGGTATACCATCTCCGTCCCTATCAGGGCAACCTTTGAACTGCGCCAAACCAGCTGTATCAGGACACTCATCTTCACTATCCATTATGCCATCACCATCTCTATCAGGGCAACCGTGAAATGTTGGCAAACCAGCAACATCAGGACATAAGTCATCTTTATCCTGAATATGGTCACCATCTTTATCCGGACAACCTTTAAACTCTGCTATACCCGGAACATCTGGGCAATCATCCTTTTTATCTGGTATTCCATCTTTATCTCTATCCTTTTGTTTTCGGCCCATTGTCAGATTTATACCACATTGAACATGAAGATTTTTTGAGTTTTGAGGAAAAATTGCTCCCAAAACATTATCGCTAACAATATAAAACTGAACGGGACCTCCATTAAGAGCCAAGCCTAATCCAATGTTATTATAGCTACGGTTATAAATAGAATAAGAAGCGGAAACATCAAGCCATCTTCCAACTTTTTGGTTAAATGACAATGCTACACCTGGATGCAATGCTTTATCGAATACTTGTCCGTAAAACAAAATTCCAGCATTACTTTTTTCATTGATATTATAATTAGCACCCAAATACATTTGAGTTGAAAGCTTAGTGGTATAGGTATTATGAACGGTATCAATTTTAAATGTTTTGGATAATGTATCACCCATTACTTGAAATACATCAGCAAGACTCAAAGAATCATTATTAATAAACTGATTCAATTCAACACCTTGATATGTAAACGTTCCACTTGCATTATGGCTTTGATAATTAGTTGTTGCATCTTTCCATTTAATAAATCCAAGATCTATCATACTACCAGAAAAACTAAACTTATCATTTAATTTATATACACCGCCAATGTCAATGCCCATACCATTGTTTTTCTTTTTAAAAGCATAATTAGTTGCATTTAAATTATCGAATGAGTTTGTATCAAGCCCGGAAGTATTAATAATTATATTTGCTTTTGCGGTGATAGCAAAATAATTTGGGTCTGTATTAAGTGAAATATCAGACTTTTCTGTCCAGATATTTTCCATCCCGTATAAATATTTCAATTTAACACCTATGGTAAGTTTGTCGTTAATATCACGAGCATAACCTAATCCATATTCACGATAGTGTGAGAAATTTAATCCGAAATTAAAATTTATATCCTTACCTATAAGATCTGGATCACCGTTTCCTTTCCAAATAAATTCCATGAATTTTTTTGGATAACGAAAACGCACGTCAACTTTTTCGGTAACATTAACACTGAAATAATTTTTTTCTTTTACAACAAAACCGAATGAAAGCAAATCAGGATGATAAGCAACCGTTAAGTAATTATTTTTCGATAATTTACTTAACATGTTTCCAAAATCAAGATAAAGTGAATCATCTTGAGATCTGTGTTTTATCAAATCTGAATATTTAAATCCACTGTGACTTAAATTAGCGTATTGCGATGAAATCATTGGAAGGCCAACATTATACTTGCTGTATGTTGGCTTAAACGCAGGGTTGTCGTACATACGTTGCGGAACAACTTCCATATTATAAAGCGTCAGATTTTGCTGAGCAAATGTTGTAGTTTGAAATAACACAATTGTTAAAACAAATAGTAGGAGAATATTTTTTTTCATAAAAAGAGTTTGAGAATTAATTTATTTGTTTCTATTCTATGAATTTTTAGACTTTCACTTTTAATTTAAATTGGACTCCCAACTTAACATCTAGTCGATAGGTTGAATAAATTTTCACGTTTGAAGACCCTGCATTTGTAGTTGCGGCAACAGCTCTTATCAAAATATATTTTGAATTTTTCAAATTCAGCAGCCTTGGTCTATCAACGTATGCATCGTAATTTTTTTGCGTAGGGGAGGTTACCATACCTGTTACTGGGCTTACTATACCAGAGTTTAAAATTAATTGATTTGGTATCACCAATGAATCAAGCAAATTATAAAGCGTGTCTACAAAATACACCTGCATATCCACATCGATTGGGAAACCGTTGGAGTTATACATCCTAAACATAGCCGATTCAACATCGTCAGATATTGTTTGATCGAGTTTAAAATGAACGGTATCAACCAACCAAAAATCTTTTGCCGTTCCCCAAAGTGGCAAGTCAAGTTCCATATCCACCTTAAAACGACTGGTGTCAAGCACAAAATTATTGTTTGTTGGCCCGGCAGGATTTGAAAGTGAGTTAATCTGGTAAACTACATTTTTGGGAACATTATTAATTACCGATACGATATTACTATTTGTATTATTAAGTGTATAAGAACCTGTAGCTGTTTGGCCAATTTGTGCCCAGGTAGGACTATATATTGGAAGTGGATTTGGACTGCCTGTTATTGGGTATGCCAATGCGGGTGGGGTATAGCCTTCTAACTGAGAAATACTAGCCACAATCGGCACACCGTAAGAGTTAGTGATCACAACTTTTACACTTGGGTCAACCAAGCTAAATGATCCCATTCCCAAAGCATTCTTGAAAATTGAAATTTCAACAGTGTCTTTATCTGGTGACAAAGCAACTTGCCCGATATCTCCATAAATTCTACCGAATTGCATATTACTCAATGATTGATTAAGTGTTACAACATCTGATGCTAATGGAGGAGTTCCTGTGCCAGTAAGCGTTACAGCGTAATTCACAACAAACTGATTAAACGTTGTTCCGCCCATCGTCATATCAAACGTATATCCAGTAAGATTATAGTTTGCATTCGCCAAAACAGGCACAGTACCAGAATAAACAAGAGGCAATACTTGAGAAAAAACAACACCATTCTTTTTTGCTGAAGGTATAGTAACGAGAATATTTCCATTGAATTTAAAGTCTGAACTTAATGAAATCCCAATGTCTCCGCTTTTAAATGTAATTGAATCAACCTTTGGATTTGGAGCTGTTGTTCCAGAAATAAAATTCACTGTTTGACTAAATGGAACAGTTACAGTTCCGTTTGTTGAAAGAGCAGCAATCTGCGCAGGTGTAAGAGATGGTGTAGTGTATGGAGTAGGATTTTGGTCTGGAATATGAATTAAATCAGACGCAAGCAACGAAAACAAATTGCCTTTATAAACTAAAGTGCAAAAATTATCCGCTCCCACAACAATTTGACCTTGCGTATCTTCTTTGGTTAAAATATCCTGCACAGTGAGAGAGGAATATACCAAAGGAACAGCTAAATTAGGGTTCCAGGTTGTACTTGCAAGTTTATTTAATTCAAAATTGTCTTTAACACAAGATTGAATTGAAGAGATAATGATTGTTGCTCCCAAAATGGAGGCAATAACAATCGATGATTTTTTGAAGTTAAAATTTATCATAGGTCATTTTTTTATAACGACTAAGATAATGATTTTTTGAATTAAAAGTACTTTTATACTAAATTCAATTACTCAAGCTGATACACATAAATACTACTGTCTGAACTGCCAGTAATCAGGTTAATAATTCCTTCATTATTTATATCGCCAATACTAAAATATGTTTTTCCGGTAAGAGGAAAGCCATTGTATAAAGAGCCGCTTTCATTGAACAAATACAATTTATTTTCCTCTTCAGACACAACGCCTATTTTTTTGCTCCCATCAGGAAATAAAAAGAATAATGGTGCTCCCGAAAGTTTTGTTGGAAATTCATAACTAAATATCAGTGATTTATCTGCTGAAAAAACTTTCAATTTATTTCGAGTTAAAAAAATAAATTCTTTTGTTTTATCATTATTAATGTCTTTATAATCAAAATATGGAGACGTTTCAAAGTTTTGAAATCTAATATTTTCTTTATCTCCACTCAAGCTTATTTTTATAACATTACCAAGTGTGTCTGCGGCAACTATGTATGATTTGCTATAATCCTTTCCTGGTTCAATAAAAAAGTTACGAATACCTGGTGCTAATTGCTCTTTTATCTTAATACGAATTTCTCCTTGTCTATCAAGTATGTATATCTTTCCTTTTACATCAATAGCGCAAATATGATCTTTGTTATCAGCTCTAAAATACTGAATTGGCATATAAACGAGACTTGTTGTTTTATCGAATTTAAATCCAGAAACTTCTTCGCCATCAGGTTTAAAACAAGTGATTTTTTTATTTTCACTTGCAACAAAAATTCGATAATCACGATTTTTCTCGTAATCGAAAACAGATAATGCATTTGTTGCCGGTGATTTCAATTTAATTGGGAATCCCTTCATATCATTCCCATTGCGATCATACATGTAAATAGCTGAACGTGTATTGAACAACAATTGCAGTTTATTATTTTTCAATACATCAACCTGAACTACATCACTCATTATTTTTTCATGCAATTGCTTTGACCATATAATTTTACCAGTATTACTGATCAGATAAATTTTGTTACCATCATCCTGAACAAATATCTCCTTAGCTTTTGTAGTATGATTTATTACTAAATATGGTTTTGAACTTATGGTCGTATCTAATTTTGTTTCCCACAAGGTGCTGATTTCTTGCTTTATTTCTGGATTATATTTTAAATAAATGGTACTGTAAAATAATTTATTGTTAAACGTAAATTGAATTCCTACCCCTTCAAATTTCTGAATCAACTTTATTTGTTTTTCAATTTCTTGTGACAGATCCTCCGTAACAAAAGAACTATAAATATTGCTAGATCGGGCAATGGATGAATAGATAAACAAATTTGCTTCCTTAGAAACATTCTCCGAAAAAGCCTGGTAATTTTTATTGTTTGCTAATGTTTTATTGTTTTCAAAATCATTGATAAAGCTCCTTAATGCATCATCGGTATTAGCAAACACAATATAATCATCTACGGAAGTAAAATAATTTTCCGTGATTTTGTTATACTGCCAACCGGGACATGGTTGACTATCGATACAATCGGGACTTTTCAGACTTCATAGAGTGTGTGTGGTTGTCGATTCTCACTCTGATTCTTCAACCA
>CAIXIP010000225.1 GCA_903919535.1 uncultured Bacteroidota bacterium
AAATGAGCTTTCAAAATTTGACAAAACAGGAAAACAGCTTTATAAGTTCAGCAATAAAAATTTGGGGAACATTGATTTTGTTGATGCCTCTAACATGTTTAAAATTTTGGTTTTCTATAAAAACTTTTCTCAAGTTGTTTTTTTAGACAACACATTAAGTCTGACGGGAGAGCCTGTTAGCCTTGACAAAATAGGTTTTGAGCAAGCGCAATTAGTTTGCACCTCTCATAACAATGGTATGTGGCTATATAATCAGCAAAACTTTGAGCTTGTCAGAATAAATCAAAATCTTGAAAAAACGCAACAAACTGGAAATTTAAATGTGCTTTTGAATATAAATTTGGAGGCGACAAATTTGCTGGAATATGATAACAAAGTTTATCTCAACAATCCTTCAACCGGAATCTTGATCTTTGATGTTTATGGAACATATTTTAAAACCATACCCATAAAAAACATAGTGCAATTTCAGGTAATTAACGACTGGATCTATTACGCTTCAGAAAATAAAGTGCGAGCAACTAATATTAAAACAACTGAAGAGAAACAATTTGAAATACCCGTTTCAGAATTTCAAAATTTCAGGTTGGAAATGGGAATCTTAATGATTCAAGAAAAAAATTCCATTTCACTTTATTCTGAAGAATAATTTTAACCCACCATCATTTTAACCTTCCACTTTTCAGGAACATTAATGCTTTCGTTGGTTTTATAATTGAAACAAACAAGTGTTGCAAAACCTTTTGCAACTTCCGTTTCTATATCGTTTTTTATACGAACTATTGAACAAGCCATATCAAAACTTTTTGAGCCAAGTCGCGAAACCCAAGTATAGGCGTACACTTTATCTTCCAACAAAATTGGTTGCTTGTATTCCATTTCTACTTTTGCAAGAATAACACCTTCATTTTCCCAATCAATCTTAATTTCATTTCCGGCAAAGGCTTCAAAATAATCCATACGCGCTAATTCGAAATAGGTAATATGATTTGCATGATTTACATGACCAAGTTTATCAATGTCCTTAAAGCGTATTTGTATTGGTGTTTTTTGTTTGAATGGTATCATAAATTATTATCTAATTCTTCGTAAATCGAATTGTTACTCTTAAACTCTGGAACTAATTGTTTCATTTTTTTTACAATAGATCGATTGTCTTGCTTATCAAAAAGACCTATTAATTCATTAATTGCAGAGGATATAGTTTCAAAATCATATTCCTTTACTTTAGCAATCATAATTTGCTTATGATGAGTTGGTAATGTATTTTCATGATCCGCTAGCAATTCTTCATACAACTTTTCACCCGGCCTTAATCCGGTGTAAGTGATACTTATATCTTTGTCCAGAACAAGTCCTGAAAGCTTTATCATCTTCTTTGCAAGATCCTGTATTTTCACTGATTCGCCCATATCGAAAATAAATATCTCCCCTCCTTTCCCCATAATACCAGCTTCTAAAACAAGTTGACAAGCTTCGGGAATAGTCATAAAAAAACGGGTAATATCAGGATGAGTAATCGTAATTGGACCGCCATTTTCTATTTGCTGTCTGAAACGGGGTATTACAGAGCCATTTGATCCAAGCACATTTCCAAAGCGACTTGTGATAAATTTTGTATTGCCTTTTTTAGTTAATGATTGTGTATATATTTCTGCTATACGTTTACTTGCACCCATCACATTTGTTGGATTTACAGCCTTGTCGGTTGAAACCATCACAAATTTTTCAATATTGTATTGCACCGACAAATCAGCCAAATTTTTTGTTCCTAGAACATTTGTCAGAATAGATTCTGATGGATTATTTTCCATCATTGGAACATGTTTGTATGCTGCTGCATGAAAAACAATTTGTGGATGGAAGGTGCTAAATACTTTTTCTAAACGTTCCATATTTCGAATATCACCAATTACAACTTCATGAGGTTGTGCAGCAAAATTATCATTCAACTCCATCTCCATTTCGTATAATGGAGATTCCGCTTGATCCAATAGAATTATCTTTTGGGGATTAAATCTAATTACCTGGCGTACAATTTCACTGCCAATGCTTCCTGCTGCACCTGTTACAAGAATTACTTTATTGGTCAATTGTTTTTGAATATCATCCTTATCCAATTGAATTGGCTCTCGCTCAAGCAATTCTTCAATCTGAACTTTTTTAATTTGCTTAAAACTTAATTCACCATTAATCCAGTTGGTGACAGGAGGCACAGTCAAAACTTTTGTATCGTGATTCAGACAAATTTCAATTATTTTTTGCTTTCTAGCAGGAGAAAGATTTTGTACTGAAATAATCAAATGCGCAACATTGTTATTTTCTAACAATTCGCTCAATTTTTCAATGGAAAATATGGTTACACCTTCCAGTTTTTTTCCTTGCATTTTAATATTATCATCAATAAAGCCAAGCACTTTATATTTTGTTCCGGCATCCCTATCAAGAGTCCTTTTAGTGATTATTCCAGACTCCCCAGCACCAAAAATTATAACACTTCGCTTTTCTTTATTCGGATTCATTAATTCAAGATACATTGCCTTGAACATAACCCTTAAACTGATCATCAGAAAGGCTGTAGCCATGTAATCGATAATGATTATTGAGAAAGGTATCGGGAATTTATGATTAATGAAGTTATAGAAAATAATATTGATTAATACATACGAAATACTTCCTATAGAAATAACAATAAAAATACGTTGAGCATCTTTTGAACTCGTATATTTTACAATACCTTGATAGGTTTTAGAAAAATAAAAACTAATGGTTCTTATGCCTAATACCAATCCAAATACAAGTGGGAAAGCTTCTATTTCAACCTGTGGAATTGAAAAATTAAATCGCACTAAGTATGCTAACAACAAAGAGAACAAGCAAATACCAAAATCGATAAAAAATATGATCCATCGAGGCATGTTACGTTGAAATAAAAAATCTATAGTTTTCATCTGTTTGATAACGACATTAAAACACCTTCACTCATTAAAAGGTTATGGAGCCCAAAGATATAAAAATGACCGCTATTTACACTTCCTTTTTTTTATCTTTGTATACTTAAGAAATGCCAAAAATATTATTTATAGCCGCCCATCGTCCAAATCGCTCTCCGAGTCAGCGCTATCGCTTTGAACAATATTTCGACTTTTTACGTGCAAAAGGCTATGAATGTGAACTTTCTAATATCATAAGCGAATCTGATGACAAGCTCTTTTATAGTTCAGGAAGTATTCTCCAAAAAATTTCGATCACAATAAAAAGCATTTTTAAGCGCTTGAAGGATATTAATCGTGTAAACCAATTCGACATTGTTTTTGTGCAGCGAGAAGCATTCATGACGGGCTCTTCATTTTTTGAGAAACGATTTGCGAAATCCAAAGCTAAATTTGTTTTCGATTTTGATGACTCTATCTGGTTATTGGATACATCCGAAGCAAATAAAAAATGGGAATGGATGAAGAGCACAAAAAAAACAGGAGAAATTTGTTCCCTTTCTGATTTAGTTTTTGCAGGTAATTCATACCTTGCAGATTATGCTAAACAATTTAATAAAAACGTAACAATAGTTCCAACAACAATTGATACGAATGCATTTAGCCGAAACCTCCCCTACAAAAACAATGACACAATTTGTATTGGATGGAGCGGAAGTCACACTACAATAAAACATTTTGAAGAAGCTGTACCAATCTTAAAAAAGATTAAGAAAAAATATGGAGATAAGGTTTTTTTCAAAGTTATGGGCGACCCTGATTATGTTAATGAGGAACTAAACATCAAAGGTATTCCCTGGAGCAGTGAAAAAGAAGTAGAAATAATTTCGAGTTTCGATATTGGCATTATGCCTTTACCTGACGATGAATGGGTAAAGGGAAAGTGCGGATTAAAAGGTCTTTCCTATATGGCTTTAGAAGTACCAACAATTATGTCGCGAGTAGGCGTAAACAGCGAAATAATAAATGAAGGCATTAACGGATTTTTAGCAAGTAATGAAGCAGAATGGATAAATAGAATCTCTCAATTAATAGAATCTTTTGATCTACGTAAAAAACTTGGTGAAAAAGCTCGGGAAACAGTTATTGAAAGCTACTCGGTTGAATCTCAAAAAAACAACTACCTGCAGCATTTTAATGATTTATTGAATCGATAAAATCTTACATTTGTATTCCCTATACATCAAGTAATTTTCTCGAATTACGAATCCGTGAAAATCAATTTAATGGAAAAATAAAATTTCAACAACGAATCAATTAATATACAAATAAAAAATAAACGATTAAAAAATGGAAACAACAGCAACTGAATTAAAAAGTGTAGCCTTAGAAAACAAACACGTTTCACTTGGCGCTAAAATGGTGCCTTTTGCAGGATACTTAATGCCTGTATCTTACAGCGGATTGAATGATGAGCATTTAACTGTGCGAAATGCAGTAGGTGTTTTTGATGTGAGCCACATGGGTGAATTTATTTTAAAAGGAGAAAATGCATTGGATCTGATTCAACGCGTTACATCAAATGATGCTTCAGTTTTGGTTGATGAAAAAATCCAATACACTTGTTTACCAAATGATAAAGGGGGAATTGTTGATGACTTATTAGTTTATCGTATAAATGAAAAAGAATATATGCTAGTTGTGAATGCTTCTAACATTGAAAAAGATTGGAATTGGATTTCAAAATACAATACAAAAAATGTAGAAATGAAAAACCTATCTGATGCAACCTCTTTATTAGCAGTACAAGGACCGAAAGCAATTTTAGCATTACAAAAACTAACAGATGTTAATCTTTCGGAAATCCCTTATTATGCTTTCAAAATTGGAAAATTTAATGGCGTAGATAATGTTGTTATCTCTAATACAGGTTATACTGGTGCTGGAGGATTTGAATTATATTTCCCGAATGAAGTTGCGAATAATATGTGGGATGCCATTTTTACTGCCGGTGCAGAATTCGGCATTAAACCAATTGGATTAGGTGCTCGTGATACATTGCGTTTAGAGATGGGTTTCTGTCTATATGGCAATGATATTAATGATACCACATCGCCAATTGAAGCAGGACTAGGTTGGATAACAAAATTCACTAAAGAATTTACAAACAAAGCATATATCCTTAATCATAAAGAAAAAGGTGTTTCAAAAAAATTAGTTGGATTCGAAATGATCGACAGAGGTATTCCTCGTCATGATTATCAAATTGCAGATGCGAACGGAAATATTATAGGAACTGTAACATCCGGCACTCAATCTCCATCACTAAACAAAGCGATTGGTATGGGATATGTGCAGTCAGCTTTTTCTAAATCAGATTCAGAAATTTTTATTATGATTCGCGACAAAGCTATTAAAGCGAAGGTTGTAAAAACTCCATTTATAAAAGCATAATTCAAATCAGCCCTCTCCCAACGGAGAGGGTTTTTATATGAAAAAAAAATTAACAGTTGATGTTTGTTTGTCACCGTATTTGTATCCTGTATATCACAGAGATGATGCAATAGTAGTAGTAATTGACATACTGCGTGCTACATCCGCAATTTGTACAGCTTTCCATTATGGAGTTGATAAAATTATTCCCGTTGCAAGTGTTGAAGAAGCAACTGAATATAAAAAACAAGGTTTTTTGGTTGGTGCCGAGCGTAATGGAATTGCATTAGAGGGTTTTGATTTTGGGAACTCCCCATACTCATACATGTCAGATAAAATTAAAGGAGAAACGGTAGTCATTTCAACAACAAATGGAACACAAGCAATCGAAGCATCTCGTAATGCTTATAAAGTTGTAATTGGTGCATTTACAAATATCACTGCCTTATGTAATTGGTTAAAATTACAAGACAGAAATGTTTTACTTTTATGTTCGGGATGGAAAAACCGTTTCAATATTGAAGATTCATTGTTTGCTGGTGCTGTAGCAGATAATCTTTTAGCGGATAATACAAAATACAAATCCGGTGATGCTGCTTTGGCAACTAGTATTTTATATCAATCGGCTCATCTGAATCCATACAAATATATTCGCTATTCATCTCATGCAGAGCGCCTGGCAGCACTAAGGTTAAAGCACGATATTAAATATTGCCTTACACTTGACCAAACCACAATCATTCCAGTTTTAGAGGGGAAATATCTGGTAAAAATGGCTTAATAAAAATCGTATAATCACTAAATAAAAAATGCGCAAATTTGCTATAATACTTTTCTTTTTTATGCTTTTGTTTTTTATTCCTAATAAAGAACCAGCATACTCTTGGGGCTTTTATGCGCATCAAAAAATAAATCGAATGGCTGTGTTTACCTTGCCGGAAGAAATGATCGGATTTTACAAAAAACATATCGAATATATTTCACAACATGCTGTTGACCCTGATAAACGGAGATATGCAAATGCTGATGAAGCAGCAAGACATTATATCGATATTGACCATTACGGAAATTTTCCATTTGATTCTGTTCCGAAATTTTGGAAATCAGCAGTAAAAAAATATTCAGAAGACACCTTAAAAGCTTATGGTATTGTACCTTGGCATATTGAAAAAATGGTGTACCGATTAACAGAAGCTTTTAAAGATGAAAACCTTGACCTTATCCTGCATTATTCTGCAGATTTAGGTCATTACATTGCTGATTCCCATGTTCCTTTGCATACAACTGAAAATTATAACGGTCAAATGACCAATCAAAAAGGAATTCATGGTTTCTGGGAATCTCGCATTCCTGAAATGAAATCAGAAGGTTATGATTTTTGGATAGGTAAAGCGAAGTATATAGATAGACCGATTGATGTTGCGTGGAATGCAGTAAAACTTAGCCATGCAGCAGTTGATTCAGTATTGAAATTCGAAGCTATATTAAATGCAAAATATCCTCAGGATAAAAAATACAGTTTCGAAAACCGTGGTGCTACAATTATGAAAGTATATTCAAAAGAATATACCGAAGATTATGATAAATTATTGAACGGAATGGTTGAACGAAGAATGCGTGCAGCAATTATTACTGTTGGAAGTTTATGGTATACAGCATGGGTAAACGCAGGGAAACCTGACTTAAACCGATTCAACGACAAAGATATTTCTGACTCATTAAGACTTGCACAAAAAGCAGAAGAAGAACTTTGGAAAAATGGAAATCGTCCTGAAATAAAGGGACATAACGATTAAACTTTCAAATATTATTGAATTTATTTCACATCCCTTAATATATAAATGAAGTCATTTAAAATCTTAACAATAATAGGCGCTCGCCCACAGATAATCAAAGCGGCAGCTTTAAGCAGAGCAATAAAAAATAAATTTGCAGATAAGATAAAGGAAGTAATTGTTCATACCGGACAACATTATGATGAAAACATGTCGCAGGTATTTTTTGATGAACTAGATATTCCACATCCAAATTACAACTTGAGTGTTGGTTCAGGCAGTCATGGAAAACAAACAGCCTCCATGATCGAAGGCATTGAAGAGATTTTATTAAAAGAAAAACCCAATGCGATTGTTTTATATGGCGATACCAATTCAACGTTGGCTGGTGCAATTGCGGCATCCAAAATTTTAATTCCTGTAGTACATATTGAAGCAGGATTACGTTCCTTTAATAAATCCATGCCAGAAGAAATCAATCGCATCATGTGCGACCATGTTTCGACACTTCTTTTTTCCCCTACAAAAGCAGGTTATGATAATTTATTAAAAGAAGGGTTTAAAGAAAATAATAAAGCACCATATTCTTTCGACAATCCTAAAATATACCATTGCGGTGATGTGATGTTTGATAATAGTCTTTATTTTTCTGCTATAGCAGAAGAAAAAACAAGCATATTAGAAACTCATAACTTACAAAAAGACAAATTCATTTTAGCAACTATTCACCGTAATAACAATACAGATGAGCCATTGCGTTTGAATGCGCTTTTCAACTCGATTAATAAAATTGCAAATGAAAATAAAATAAATTTTGTTATTCCATTGCACCCGCGAACAGCTAAACTATTGCCCCAAAATCTTTCTTCCGAATTATATACTTCGATTAAAACAAGCAAGTTTATTAAAATAATAGAACCTGTTTCATTTTTAGAAATGATTGCATTGGAAAAAAATGCAAATTTAATTATGACAGATTCTGGAGGAGTGCAAAAAGAAGCATTTTTCTTCAAAAAACCATGCATAATTTTCCGTTCAGAAACAGAGTGGATTGAATTAGTAAATTGTGGATCTGCAATAATTACTGATGCCGATGAAACAAAAATTGTTGATGCTTATAACCATTTTTCTAAGACAGATAATTTACAATTCCCAAGTCTTTTTGGCGAAGGGGCTGCAGCTGAATTTATTTGTGACCAAATCTTAAAATATATTCACTAGGATGTTACTCATTTATACACATAAAATAACTCATCGCAACAAATATATTTTTAATCTATTTTTTAAAGATACCCTTGGGGTTGATTTCACTTTAATTTCAGACCCCGAAGAATTTAAATTATTCAATGGTGTAAAATTAAGTTATACAACTACGCCAATATGTGATGAACTATTTTTTTGCTCCCGGAATTTATTATTTGAAACAGGAATAAGCGAACAGAATATATCCATCTTCGAATATAATAATAGTAAAGTATTTTTTGCAACCGGAAAGATCTCTGCAATACCTTTCGATATTTTTGCTGCTAGCTTTTATTTGGTTAGTCGTTACGAGGAGTATTTACCACACATACGAGATGAACACGACCGCTTTGACGCGAAAGATAGCATTGCCTTCATTAATGGATTTTTGCAAAAACCGATAGTAAACACCTGGATAAATTGGATAAAAGAATTACTACAAAAAAAATATCCTCACCTGATATTTCCAGAAAAAAAATATGAATATATCTCGACAATTGATATCGACAACGCCTATGCATACCGTGAAAAGGGTTTCACACGGAGCATCGGAGGATATTTGAAATCTATTTTGAAATTCGATTTCCACGAAATTGTTGAACGCACTAAAGTTATTTTACGATTACAGAAAGATCCATATGACACATATGATTTTCAATTGGATGTTTTAAAAAAATACAAATTCAGAAGTATTTATTTTTTCTTGCTTGGAGATTATGGAGTAAATGATAAAAACCTGCCTATCGAGAGCAAAAGATTTCAAGCTCTAATCAAGAGAATTGGCGATTATGCTTACGTTGGAATTCACCCTTCGTATGGTTCAAATAAAAGTTCAGAACAATTAAAAAAAGAAGTAGGACGATTATCAAAAGTTTTACATCGCGATGTAACTCTAAGTCGGCAACATTTTTTAAAATTAACATTGCCAGAAACGTATCGAAATTTAATTGATCTGGATATTACTGATGATTACACCATGGGGTACGCATCCCAAATTGGTTTTAGAGCCAGTATTTGCACGCCTTTCAACTTCTATGACTTGGACATGGACATAGAAACAAAATTAAAGATACATCCTTTTGCAGTGATGGAAGGCACCTTAAAATATGCAATGAAAGTTCAACCGGAGGAAGCATTCAAAAAAATAAAACCATTGATTGACGAGGCAAAAGCAGTAAATGGGGTTTTTGTTAGTTTATTCCATAACGACTCTTTGAACAATGAAAAATTATGGTTAGGATGGAGAGCTGTTTATGAAGAAATGGTTGAATATGCCGTTAAATAAAATGATAAAAAAAATCATCTTAAAATATGCTCCTGAATTTGCTCTTGAATGGGCAAAAAAACTGAAAAAAAGTCAGCGAAGAAAACAATTGCAGGAACAAGAGAAAAGCAAAAAAGGGATAACCAAACAAAAACTCTTTGCTGATTTCGTAAAAATTGGAATAAAACAAGGTGATTCTGTTTTGGTTCATTGTAGTTTAAGCAAAATCGGTTACGTTGAAGGTGGTGCCAAAACCATTGTTGATGCATTATTTGAAACAATCGGTGAAAGTGGCACTCTTCTATTTCCAACATTTCCGGCAACTGGACGCCATAAAACATATTTAGAAGAAGATCATATTTTTGATTTAAAAAACACACCATCTCAAATGGGAAGTGTTACTGAACATTTTAGAAAACTTGAAGGTGTTTATCGAAGCCTTCACCCAACAGATTGCGTTGCTGCCAAAGGCACTCATGCTGAATATTACACCAATTCACATTTTGGTGAATTAACTCCGTATACCGCAAATTCACCATTTAGAAAGCTATGCGCTAAAAATGGAAAAATCTTAATGCTGGGAACAACACTAAATGGGGCTTGCACAAACCTACACACACTTGAGGACGCTGTTGATTTTAAGTTTCCCGTATATGACGAAAAAATATTTGAAGTGAAAATGATTGATGCTGCAGGAAATAAATTAACAATGAAAACTAAAGTTCACAACCCTGATTATTCAGCAAAAAGAAATTGTGATGCATTAAAACCAATATTTGAAAAAGAAAACGTTTTAGTGAATGGAGAAATAGGTGAAGCAAAAAGTATGTTAATTGATGCCAACAAAATGTTGGAGGTGATGATAAAAAATTATAATAAAAGCGGGGTTACCATGTATACGCCTTTTGGAAGCTAAAAAACATTTATGAATATATACATTACACTCGATTACGAAATTTACTTTGGTGAAAACCACGGCACTGTTGAGAAATGCATTATTTACCCTACTTCTGAGTTGATTCGTATTGCAGGAAAACATAATGTTCATTTTTCATTTTTTGTTGATTGCGGTTTTATTTTAAAATTAAACGAATACAGAAAAAAATATCCCCAGCTCGAGAATGATTATAAAAAAATCATAGAACAAGTTAAATTCCTTTCTGATTCAGGACACGATATTCAATTACACATACATCCCCATTGGGAAGATTCTTTTTACAATGGTGAAAAGTGGATAATAGATATCAAACGATACAAACTTTGTGATTTTAAAGAATCTGAAATTGCAGATATTGTTTCCCGTTACAAAAAAGTGCTTTCAGAAATTACAGGGAAAACCATTTTCGCTTTCCGTGCTGGAGGTTGGTGTTTGCAACCATTCGAAAAACTAAAAAAAGCATTTATTGAAAATCAGATAACCTTGGATAGTAGTGTTTTTAAGAATGGATCTTTTAGTTCCGAACATTACTCTTATGATTTTACAAATGCCCCGGATAAAGATATTTATCATTTTGATGATGAACCAACAAAAGAAGCTTCTTCCGGTTTTTTTACCGAACTACCGATTAGTGGTATAAAAAACTCCCCATTATTTTTTTGGAGATTATTTTTTTTAGGAAGGCAAAACCCCAAATTACATAAACCCATAGGTGATGGCAGAGCAATGCCTGCTCCTGGTTATCGAAAAAATCTTTTAACAAAGTACACTAATAATCCATCTTCAATTGATGGTTACAATGCTCATCTATTAGGAAGAGTATTAAAAAAGTTGTTAAAAAAGAAAAGGGAACATATGGTTGTTATTGGTCACCCAAAAGCTTTATCCCCCTACTCTATTAAAAAACTAGAAGAATTTATCGAAAAGAATAAAGAACATCATAATTTTACAACTTATTCAAAACAATTTTTAAAACATTAACAGAAAACATAAACTGTAACATGATAATAATAACAGGAACAACAGGAGGAATTGGAAATTATTTATTTAAAACTTTTATT
>CAIXIP010000226.1 GCA_903919535.1 uncultured Bacteroidota bacterium
ATGATAAAAGTTAAAGGATTTGATGATAAACCAATTGAAAAAAACGGATTCATTATGCTGATGAAATAATAGTAAAGGAGACAAAATATAGATTTATAGGTCCAATTATATTTTTCAAACAAATAGAAGTAAGAATTTAATTTACAGAAAGAGTAAGATCGTGAATAAGTTTTAAAACATATTCTAATTGTTGTTCGCGTGTAAGTTCTGAGTTATCTAGCACAATTGCATCTTTTGCTTGAACTAAAGGGTTTTCTTTACGGTGAGTATCTTCATGATCACGGCTGATCAAATTTGTTTTAATTTCAGAATAGGAAACATGCTGTCCTTTTGAACTTAGTTCATCAAATCTACGTTGAGTGCGTATCTCTGTATCGGCAGTCATAAAAATTTTCAATTCTGCATCAGGAAAAACATTGGATCCAATATCTCTTCCATCCATTACTATACCTCTATTCTTCCCTAGTTTGCGCTGTATAGCAATCATTTGAACGCGAACATCATGAATTGCACTTATCTGACTTACATTTTCAGAGACATTCATATGTCGAATTTCCTTCTCCACATTTTCTCCATTCAAAAACGTATCAGATGATTTTGTGTGTTGATTAAACTCAAAACTAAGGTGTATATCAGGTAATAATTTAATGATCTCTTCAGGCAAAAAACTACCATCTTTGATTACACCTTTTCTTAACGCAAAAAGTGTTACACAGCGATACATTGCTCCAGAATCTGCATAAGCATATCCAAGATGAGCAGCAAGAGCCTTTGCTAAGGTGCTTTTTCCGCAAGATGAATAACCATCAATAGCTATAGTAATTTTCGACATACAAAACTGTTATTGAAACATCACAATATTACTGATTATTTTGTTGAAAAAAGTATGGAATGAATTATTAATATTTGAACATTATTTCAAATAAGGAGAAGGCAAAAAAAAGTTTTTTAAGATTTCTTTTGATAAAAACTATTAATATCAAAACTGATAGAAAAATTATTGGATGCACCAGCTAAGTGGTATGCTGCACGTGCATAACTGATATGAAATTTATATATACGTAATCCGGCACCGAATGAAAACCCATCCATTCCTCGTCTTTCAGGAATAATTAATTCTTTTCTGCGTTGATAATTATACCCTGCTCTAAGAAAAAAGTTTTTTGTTAAAATAAACTCACCTCCTATTACTATATGTCGCATTAACTTGTCGCCAAATATTTTGTATTTATTTTGTTTGATTGGATCTCCTGTTAATGGATCTACAGTAAGTGTTGGGTTAGCAGGGTCTTCATAGGTCAAATCCCATTTTTCAAGATTTTCATACGTCAAAGAAAAACGAAAAGGAATATGTTTTGGTTTTTTTGATAATCCAATTTGAATTTCAAAAGGCAGCTTTTCTTTATGTCCACTATAGCTTGTCCATTGTCGCCCCATATTTTTCACAACTGTTGCAACAGCAAATCCATGACTGGGGCGATTATACACTGCACCAAAGTCAATAGCTGAGCCCCATGATGAATAAGATTCCAAATGAGAATAAATAGTTTTTACTGTAACTCCAATTGTAAGATTTGAATCAATTACAGAATGCGCATAAGCTAAATTAATACTCATTTCATTTGCTCCGAATGTACCATCGGTATTTCCAATTTCATCTGCACGTTTAAATCTTCCGTAGTCTAAATAATGAATTCCTGCACTGAAATTCCCAATCTTGTCAAAGTGTTTTGCATAAGCAGCATACCCATAATTTACATCAGCAAAATAATTTATGTAACTTAAAGCTACGTTATTATCCATTGAATCGGTAAGTAAAGCCGGATTGGTCAAAGAAACATTAAGGTCGTTATCCCTAACAGAAATAAGATTTCCACCTAAAGAAGAAACTCTTGCAGATATCGGCAAATTTAAAAACTCATAGGTGTTATTTCCACCAACCTGAGCAGATAAAGGAATAGTTGTAATTAATAATAAAAATGAAAGTGTTTTTCTGATGTTCATTAAGGCAAATGTAATTAAAAATATTCGGGTTTAAAACGAGCTTTGCGATGAAATATTGCTTTGTTAAGAATATAAAAAGAGATTACAAGTTTTTAGTTTATCACGCAATTGATAAGTGTCAAGTTAATTTCTTTGTTGATTATTAGGATGTTACATTAAGTTGTTTGTAATTTGCTATACAAAAGGAATGAAAAGAGTGTATTTCATTATCAAAAAAAAACCAAAAAAATGAAAAATATATTTATCACCTTGATTTTTGTTACACTTGCTCATATTTCATTTGCTACTCATTATCTTTCAAGTGATATAAGCTATACACACATTTCTGGATTAACCTATGGTATTACAATTCGCATCTATAATAACACATTGAATACTACTGCAGACCGTTGTGAAATATTGGTTCGTTTTGGTGATGGCGATAGCCTCTCTGTTCCAAGAACTAATGGTATTTCCTCTCAATGCCCATCAGCACATGATGGAATAATGATTGCTACAAACGTTAAAGAAAGCATCTATTCTACTACTCATACTTATGCTTCAGGAGGTATTTACATAATATCTTTTGAAGATGTAAATCGTACACCAGGAATTTGCAATATTCCAAACTCTGTAAATATTGGAATTTATATGCAGGCTGAAATTGTAATCAATCCAATATTAGGAGATAATACGGCACCTCAGTATGCTTCAGTTCCATTGAATTATGCTGCTACTGGAGTTGTAAATTATTACAATCCATCTGCTATTGATAGCGAAGGTGATAGTTTGTTTTATCAAATAGTTAACCCAATGGCTTATGGTCAATCTATTATTGGATATTCAATTCCACTTGCAAGCAATTCCTTTTCAATCGATAGTATAACTGGAACAGTTACTTGGGATAAACCTTTAATGATATGTGATTATTCCTATGATATAAAAATAACTGAATGGCGAAAATTAGGCGGTGTACGTTACTATATAGGAAGCACAATGCAGGATGTGTATAATCGAGTTTCTGCTTCGGCAGGGATACTTAATTTAACTACTGATGAAAATTTTTCTGTTTATCCTAACCCTGCGCAATCAGAAATTATTGTTAGCGTTTTTTCAGAGAAAAATAAATGTATATCAATAGAAATAAAAAATATTTTAGGGCAAACCATAAAAACAATTACTGACCGATCATTTGAAAACGGAAACAACGAGATTAAAATAGATCTCTCAAACTATCCAAAAGGTATATACTTTGTTCAATTGGAAAATGGCAATAAAAGATATACTAATAGATTTATGAAGCAGTAATCTCGCAACAGATTAAACCAATTCCCATCTTTATTAGAAGGTTATTTTTTCTCTTCTTTACGTATCGTAAAATCAATCGGGTTATCCACCTTTTCTTTTAACAGAGCAAGTTTTACTACATCAATCATTTGTTCAACATAATGAAACTTAAGGTCTTTTATATATTCCTTTTTAATATCAGCGATATCCTTTTTATTATCAATACACAAAATAATTTCTTTAATTCCAGCACGTTTTGCTGCTAATATTTTTTCTTTTATTCCGCCTACAGCAAGCACTCTTCCTCTTAAAGTAATTTCACCTGTCATAGCCAATTGTTTTTTTACTTTACGTTGGGTAAAAGCAGATGCTAATGACGTTAACATGGTGATACCAGCTGATGGGCCATCTTTTGGTGTTGCACCTTCAGGTACATGTATATGTACATTCCATTGGTCAAAGACTTCCGGTTTTAATCCTAAAATGGAGCTATGTGATTTTAAATATTCCAATGCAATTACAGCAGATTCTTTCATTACATCACCCAAATTACCTGTTAAGGTTAACTTTCCTGTTCCTCTTGTAATACTGGTCTCAATAAACAATATATCACCACCAACAGAGGTCCATGCTAAACCAGTTACAACACCAGCAACATCATTTCCTTGATACCGGTCTTTTGCATGAGCAGGTCCAAGGATTTTTGCCAAATCTTTGTCCGTAACATTCACATTATATTTTTGTCCCATTGCAATCGATTTTGCGGCATTTCGAACCACTTTAGCAATTACTTTTTCCATCCCGCGTACACCACTTTCTCTAGTGTAATTTTCAATTATGTGTTCAATTGCATCTTTATTCAAATGCAATTGTTCTTTCTTTAAACCTTGTTCTTCTAATTGTTTTGGTAATAAATGGCGCTTGGCAATTTCCATTTTCTCTTCAATAGTATATCCAGTAATTTCAATTACCTCCATCCTATCGCGCAAAGCGGGTTGAATAGAACTCAATGAATTTGCTGTGGCAATGAACATAACATTTGAAAGGTCATAATCCAGCTCCACATAATTATCGTAAAAAGAATTGTTTTGTTCAGGGTCTAATACTTCTAACAAAGCGGATGAAGGATCACCATGAAAATCATTACCTACTTTATCAATTTCATCCAAAATAAAAACAGGATTGGAAGAACCAGCCTTTTTTATGTTTTGTAAGATTCGTCCAGGCATGGCACCAATATATGTTTTACGGTGTCCGCGAATCTCTGCTTCATCACGTAACCCACCTAAACTCATACGAATATATTTGCGCCCCAAACTCTCTGCAATACTTTTACCTAAGGATGTTTTACCGACTCCCGGAGGACCGTATAAACAAAGAATTGGCGATTTCATATTGCCTTTCAACTTAAGTACAGCAAGATGTTCAAGGATACGTTCTTTCACTTTATCCATCCCGAAATGATCTTTATTTAATACTTTTTCGGCACGTTTTAGATCAAAATTATCTTTAGTAACATCACTCCAAGGTAGATCCAATAATACTTCCAGGTAATTTGTCTGAATAGAATATTCAGCTGCATTTGGATTCATGCGTTCTAATTTACCAATCGCTTTATCAAATGCTTCAGAAACTTCCTTACTCCAAATTTTGGTTTTTGAACGCGTTTTCATTTCCTGAATGTCTTGCGTGAAGCTGTTTTCACCCAATTCTTCCTGAATTGTTTTCATTTGCTGATGCAAAAAATAATCGCGTTGTTGTTTATCAAGATCAACTTTTACTTTTGATTGAATTTGATTTTTCAATTCCAACATTTGCAATTCCTTCGTAAGATTTGAAAGAACTAGTGTTGCTCGTTCCATCAAATCAGGCACTTCCAGCATCTTTTGCTTTTCAGCTACAGGTGCATTCATGTTGGAAGAAATGAAATTGATAAGGAAAGAGGGACTTTCAATGTTTTTAAGAGCAAAACCAGCTTCGCTAGGTATATGCGGACTGTGTTTTACAATCTGTAATGCAAGATCTTTTAATGATGATACTAGTGCAGCAAATTCCTGATCATCTTTTTTGGGACGGGTTTCTGCAAATGCAGTAATTGCCGCTCTCATGTATGGCTCTGTTTGCTTAATTTCTTTTAACTCAAATCGCTTTTTTCCTTGAATTATAACAGTTGTGTTGCCATCTGGCATACGCAACATTTTAATGATTTGGGCAACAGTTCCAATTCTATTTATGTCTTCAAAAGTTGGATCTTCAATGCTATCATTCTTTTGAGAAACAACACCTATTATTTTATCGCCTTTGTAGGCATCTTTAATTAGATTGATGGATTTATCTCTGCCAACAGTGATTGGAATTACAACTCCAGGAAAAAGGACAGTATTTCGCAATGGTAAAATTGACAGTTCTTCTGGAACTTTTTCTGAATTCATTTGGTCCTCATCTTCGGTAGAAAGCAAAGGAATAAACTCTGTATCCTCATCCATCATGTTGCCGCTAAGCATTGGAACTAAGCCATTTATATCAAAATTGTCTGTCATTTTATGAGTAATAGTAAGCGTTTATAATAATTAATGGCATTTAAGTTTCAATCGTTATGCCAAGTAGGTAACATGGACAATATGGCACATTGGTAAATGTCGAAAAGATTGTTAGTTTGGATTGAAATATTTATAAAAAATACTCTTTTTAATATTCAATTTTATTGTTGCTTTCTGCCCATTTTTTAAAACCTTGCAATGCTTCTTCTCTTAAAAATTGTTCGGTAGGTAATTTTCTTTTAGCATAAGGCAATTCCAATTCTTCATAAATAAACTGGTCGTCAAAATTTATTTCGGCAGCATCTTTTTTTGTATTGGCAAAATACATTTTATCTGGACGAGCCCAGTATATTGCACCTAAACACATAGGGCAAGGTTCACAACTTGTATAAATTTCACATCCATCCAATTGGAATGAACCTAACTCTTTACATGCATTTCTTATCGCAACAACTTCTGCATGGGCTGTTGGATCATTGTTAGAAGTAACATTATTAACGCCTCTTGCTATTATTTTTCCATCTTTTACAATTACAGCTCCGAAAGGTCCACCATTTCCTGACTCTACATTTTCTATCGAAAGCCTGATCGCTTCTCGCATAAATTCTTCTCTTTTCATGATCTTACATTATTTATGTTCAAATATAAGTAGGATTATATTAGAAGCTTGAAATTAATGAAGTATTTTTACCAACAAATAATACTCGTTTCTTGAATGTGCCATTGACATTTATAGAATTAAGATGTTATTTTTATATTGTATGGAATACAAAATCAAAAACATAGTAAAAGGAGCGCTTATATACACAATTGGAGATACGATTGCGTCTCTTCTATTAGGACAATTTAATTTGTATCGCTTACTTGGAATGATATTGATCGGTTCTACAGTTTATGCTTTTGAAATTCCAAATTATTTTAATTGGATTGCAAAGACAACCAAGGAATATAGCGGATTAAAACTCTCAATCTATAAAACAGGATTAGCAATTTTGTATTTTAATCCTTTGTGGATAGCAAGACATTTATTATTTATCAAACTCATTTCTTTTAGATTTATTGAAATTAATATTGGTTTGTTTCATATCGCCTTCATGTCGTTTTTAGTAAATATTCCAATATCCATTATTGCAAATTATATAATTCAAAATAAAATGCCATTAAATTTGCGTTTTATTTCCAGTGCTATATTCTCAGGTTTAATGGCTATCTATTACGCATTGAGTGCTATTTGGTTTAATTAAGTAAAAAATGAATTAAAAGATATGGTCAGTTTTATATTAAATGATAAATTAATTTCTACCGATTCGCCACAAGGAATGACCTTGTTGGATTTTGTTCGGCACGAAAAAAATCTGGTAGGCACCAAAATTGGCTGTCGTGAAGGTGATTGTGGAGCATGTACCGTTTTGATCGGTGAATTGAATGATGGAAAAATGGAATACAATTCAGTTACTTCATGTATCACTCCATTAGGAAATGTAAGTGGGAAACATGTGGTTAGTATTGAGGGATTAAACATGACAGAGCTAACACCTGTTCAGCAAGCAATGGTGGATGAAGCAGGAACTCAATGTGGTTTTTGTACGGTTGGTTTCGTAGTTTCTTTTTCAGGATTATGTCTTTCAAATAAAGTAATTTCTTATGAAGATGTGATCAGCGGAATAGATGGAAATATCTGCCGATGCACAGGTTATAAATCTATTGAACGAGCCGCTGAGAGAATTTATAATAATCTAAAAAATAAGGATCTTAATAACCCCGTGAAATGGTTGGTGGAACAAAAATTTATTCCTGAATATTTTGCATCCATTCCCGAACGAATTAAAAATATTGAATCATCAAATGAATTAATGCAAGGTAAAATAATGGTTGGTGGTGGCACTGATCTTTATGTTCAAAAGCATGATGAGATGGAAGATTCAGAAATCAGTTTTGTTTCAAATACAAAAGAATTCAAAGGAATACGCATTGATGGAAATGTTTGCACCATTGGTTCGGCCTCTACAGTAAGTGAATTAATGGAATCAATAGAATTGAAAACGTTATTCCCTAATTTAAGAAAACATTTAAAATTAATTTCGTCCACACAAATTAGAAATATCGGAACGCTTGCCGGAAACTTTGTAAACGCATCTCCTATTGGCGACTTAACCGTTTTTTTTATTGCACTAAATAGTTTAATTACATTTAAAAACAAGGCAAATGTTGAACGAACTATTTTATTGAAAGATCTTTATCAAGGATATAAAAAACTTGATAAAAACGAAGATGAATATATTTCCTATTTGCAATTTACTATTCCTGATTCCTCAACTCACTTTAATTTTGAGAAAGTAAGTAAACGCACTCATTTGGATATAGCGAGTGTAAATACGGCTGTTTCAATTAAAATAGAAGCAAATATTATTTGTGAAATAAATTTATCAGCAGGAGGAGTTGGTCCCATTCCGTTGTACTTAAAAAACACGTGCGAATTTTTGAAGAGGAAAGAATTAGTGATGAAAAACATAACAGCTGCAATCGAAATAATGCAAAAGGAAATTGCACCAATCAGTGATGCCAGAGGAACAGAAGAATACAAGCGATTGCTTTTAAGACAATTATTTTTTGCGCATTTTTTAGAATTATTTCCAGCAACATTTAATCAAGAAATTTTAGCATGAAAAATATAGATTCAAAAGGACATGTTAAAGGTGAATCTATTTATTTAGATGACATTCCGGAGTTGAAAGGAACATTACATGGAGTTATTTTTGATTCCACTTGCGCACATGGAGCAATTAAAAGTATTGATTATTCGAAAGCTGAAAAATTAGCCGGAGTAATTAAAATCATCACTTACAAAGATATTCCCGGTGAAAATCAAATTGGAGGGATACTTCCCGATGAAGAACTTTTAGCAGAAAAGGAAATTCATTTCTGGGGACAACCTATTCTTCTTATCATAGCTGAATCACAAAAAATTGCTTTTAAAGCCAGGAAATCAATTTCAATTATTGTTGATGAACTTCCTGTTATTGTTGACGCACGTGAAGCTAAAGCACAAAATAAATTGGTAATGCCGCCACGTACTTTTAAATTAGGCGAACCGAAAAACAAGTGGAAAGATTGTGCATACATCTACGAAGGAATTGCTAACACAAACGGTCAGGAGCATTTGTACATCGAAACACAAGGTGCTTATGCTGTGCCGATGGAAAATGATAGCATCCGATTATATTCATCTACACAAGGACCAACCGCTGTTCAACGAATAACAGCGCGAGTGCTCGGCATTTCTATGCACAAAATTGAAGTAGATGTAACACGCTTAGGTGGTGGTTTTGGAGGAAAAGAAGATCAAGCAACAACTTGGGCTGTGATGGCTGCGCTTGGAACTAAATTATTAAACAGGCCAGTAAAAGTTTCCTTGCATCGCATGGATGATATGCGTATGACAGGCAAACGTCATCCTTATAGTTCGGATTATAAAATTGGTTTATCAAAAGATCTGAAAATTGTTGCGTATGAAGCAACCTTCTATCAGAATGCTGGTGCAGCCGCTGACTTATCCCCAGCAATTATGGAACGCACATTATTCCATGCCACCAACAGTTATTTTGTTCCAAATGTGGAAGTGACAGCTTATAGTTGTAAAACTAATTTGCCTCCCAATACTGCATTTCGTGGATTTGGTGCACCGCAGGGAATGTATGTGATAGAGGCAGCAATCGCTCATGCTGCAAATGAATTGAATGTTACACCGCGTGAAATTCAGGAAAAGAATTTGATCCAAAAAGGTAACGAATTTCCTTACGGACAAATTGCTGACCAGGTAGAAATAGCAAACACCTGGAGGGATGCAAAAAATAAATTTGAATTAGAAAAACTCGAAAAGGAAGTTGCGGCTTTCAATAAAGAGAATAAACATTTCAAGAAGGGAATTGCCCTGATGCCAATAAGTTTCGGAATTTCTTTTACAAAAACAGTGATGAATCATGCACGAGCATTGGTTCATATTTATCAGGATGGAAGCATTGGTGTGAGCACAGGTGCTGTTGAAATGGGTCAGGGAGTAAATACAAAAATGTTACAAGTTGCTGCTTCTGTTTTTAATGTGAATGCCGATAAAATAAAATTAGAAACAACGAATACCACTCGTGTTGCAAACACTTCACCAACTGCAGCAAGCGCTACTGCCGACCTTAACGGAAAGGCTTTAGAAATTGCCTGCAATGCATTAGTACACCGGTTAAAAGAATGTGTTTCAAAACATTTAGGAATCAACATTTCAGATGTTCAATTGCAAGATGAATTCGTTTTTAATAAGAATGTAAAAACAGATTGGGACTGGAAAAAATTAATTGAAACTGCTTTTTTAGATCGTGTGTGTTTGACTGAAAACGGACATTATGCAACGCCAATTATTCATTACAATAAAGAAATAGAAAAAGGACATCCGTTTGCTTACCACGTGTATGGAACAGCAATTACGGTTGTTACAGTTGATTGCATTAGAGGACGATATGAAATTGATGCACTAAAAATTGTACATGATTTCGGAAAAAGCATGAACACCATTATTGACCGCGGACAAGTGGAAGGTGCAGCAGTGCAAGGCATTGGCTGGATGACCATGGAAGAAATTATTTACAATGCAAAAGGAAAATTAATTTCCAATGCATTATCCACTTATAAAATACCGGATATTTATTCTGTACCGAAAGAATTAATTGTTGAACAATTAGAAACGCAAGGACATGAATTGGCCATTTTAAAATCAAAAGCGGTTGGTGAACCTCCATTGATGTATGGTATTGGAGCTTATTTTGCGATACAAAATGCAGTGAAAGCTTTTAATCCAAATTATAAATTAAAATTTGATGCGCCTTTTACTCCAGAGAAAGTGTTGATGGGATTGTATGAGAAATTATGATTTTTATTTCTCGCAGAGGAGCGCAGAGTCTATCGCAAATGTTTAATTAAGCCCATTTACTCATTTGTTACGCTGCTATACGAGGGTGTGGTGAACCAACTATAATCGAATAAACAGTTCGTCAGGTGTCAAAACCAGTATTTCACAATCCCGAAAGTCTTTGGTATTACGAGTGACAATGCAGTCCATTTTTTCTACAGAAGATGCGCATAATATTTGAATAGCATCTTCAAAGTCTTTGTGTTTTGATCGTAGTCCTTTCTTTAAAATGTCAACATCTACAGGTATAACAGTTAAGTAGTCTAGCAAATTATATAAAACATTACGTAATGTTTTTTCTTCAAGATATTTTTTCAATAAGTAATGAGTCGTTGCAATTGAATGAGAAGAAGTGAATAATTTAATTTTCTTTTCTTCTGCTTTGGTAAATATTTCAATAGCATACTTACTAAAAGGTTTCCTGTCCGCAATTAGGTCGACAATTATATTAGTGTCAATAAATACCTTTTTCATAAGTGCTTTTTTTCTAAATAAGAACGCAATTCTTTTTCTTCGTCAAAGTTTTTTGGAAGCTTAACGGCACCTACAATTTTCTTGAGTTTAGGGGATAATTTTTCTTCTCCGCCCTCTAGGGTGATTGTTTCAAGATAGCTTTCTATGAGTTCGGATAAACTTCTCCCCGTATTTTTTGCGTAAGATTTCGCTCTTTCTATTATTGAAAAGTTAAACTCATATCATGGCAAAACAATCAGCAGCCAAAACAAAAATGTTGGCATCCCAAGCTAAGAAAGCCGCAGCCGAACGTCGTGCTGAAAAAGCGGCAAGCACGAGTGCCTTTGCAAATGGGGAAGTTGATCTAGATAAATATGACGCGTTGGATGCTAATTGGCGTGAGATTGGATTAGCCGCACCTGCGCGTAGGGCATTAGTCGATGATGGTTTGTTTCACTTGAGCGATCTTCGAAAAACCTCACTAGCTGCACTTAAAGAATTACATGGCATGGGACCAAATGCAATCAGAGTACTTGTCGCAGAAATGAAAAAAGCCGATCTATCATTTAGAAAATAGATCGGCCTAAATCATTTAAAACTATGACGTTGATGCAGCGAATCCTAACTTTATGTCATTCTTAATATCTTCTATATTTTCTAAACCGATACTTACGCGAATCATCCCTGGAGTTATTCCGGCTTTTAACTGCTCATCAGGATTGAGTTGTGAGTGAGTCGTTGATGCAGGATGTATCACTAATGAACGCACATCACCGATATTGGCTACATGGCTAAATAGTTTTAATCCCTCAACAAATTTTCGCCCTGCAGGCGCTCCGCCTTTTACTTCAAAAGTGAATACCGCTCCAGCGCCTTTAGGTGCATATTTCTTCGCAGTGCCATACCAAGGTGATGATGCGAGGCCTGCATAGCTGACATGGGCAACTTCAGGTTGTTTTTCTAACCACTC
>CAIXIP010000227.1 GCA_903919535.1 uncultured Bacteroidota bacterium
GGCTGTTCCATCTGCTTTAATAAATTATTTTAAGTACCAACCTTCTGCTGAAGCTAAATTTAAATCATCTTTTGCAACAGATGCTTTATGGCAAACATTGATAAAGGAAGAAATGGATGCTGGTCGTCCGGTTATGTTAGCAGGTTCTAGTACTGCTTCTGGTGGTCATGAATTTGTTTGCGATGGATACAATGCAACTATGAAATTTGATATTAACTGGGGTTGGGGTGGTACTTCAAATGGATATTTTTCCTTAACTGCCTTGAATCCTTCAGGAAGTAATTTTAGCTCAGATCGTCAGGCAACAATTCGAATTCGTCCGTTATCTGCTATTATTCCAATTGCAAATTTCACAGCGAGCACAAATATTCCTGCAATTGGAGCACCAACTGATTTCACAGATCAATCATTAAATGCTCCAACATCTTGGTTATGGACATTTGAAGGTGGTACACCTGCAACATCAACTGCTCAAAACCCTACAGGTATTACATTTGCAACAAACGGATATCATGTTGTTTCATTAAAAGCAACAAATGCAAATGGTTCTGATATTAAAACAAAAGAACGTTATGTTAAAGTAGGTGGTGCTGCTACTGTTTGGACAAAACAAAATTCATCATTTACTTTTGGTTCAAGAGGTGTTGATGAAATTGATATTATAAATGCAAATACTGTTTGGGCAAAAGCATATGATGGTTCAAATCCAACTGGTTATATCAGAGAGATAACAAGAACTAACGATGGTGGAGCAACGTGGACTCCTGGTGCTATTACATTTACAAATTCTACAAATTATGGTGTTTCAAATCTTTATGCTGTTGATTATACTACTGCTTATGCTTGTATGTTCCCTATTACAGGGACAGGCGGAGCAATCGTAAAAACTATTGATGGTGGAACTACATGGAATATTCAAACTACTGCTCCATTTACAAATAGCTGGGCAGATTTTGTTCATTTCTTTGATGCAAATAATGGCGTATGTATGGGTGACCCAATAGCAACTACCGCAGGTAGTGATTTTGTTATTTATACAACTACTAATGGTGGAACAACTTGGACACAAGTGCCTTTAGGAAGTATTCCAAATACTTTAGCAAATGAGGCAGGTATTACCAATGAATATTTTGCTTTAGGAAATACTATTTGGTTTACATCATCTAAAGGAAGATCTTTTAAATCAACAGATAAAGGTTTAACTTGGACTGTTGCATCAATAGGATTCACAGGAGCATACAATTCTTCTTCTAAATTAACAATGAAAAGTGCATTGGTTGGAATCGCAGTTTTGGATACAGTTCCTTATACTATGAGAAAAACAAATGACGGTGGTGCAACATGGACAACTCTTGTTCCTACTGGTTATCTTGTAAAACATCCTGAGTTAGCTTTTGTTCCGGGAACCTCATCTACATGGTTTGATGTAAGTGTTTCTCCAAGCAACGGCTCTTCATACAGTATTGATGATTGTTCAACATTCTTAAATGTTGATACAGGGTCAGTTCAATTTACTGCAGTTTCATTTTTTGATATCAATACTGGTTGGGCTGGAAGTTTCAATACAAGTTCAACTGACGGTGGTATTTATAAATGGAATCCTGCAATTTTTACAGGTGTAACAAGTGCAATTTCAAAAGAGGATAATATCAAAGTTTATCCAATACCTGCAAAAAATATTGTAAATCTTTCATTGGGAACAATGGATGATGAAAATATGACTATCACTATTTATAA
>CAIXIP010000228.1 GCA_903919535.1 uncultured Bacteroidota bacterium
TCAGTTTATATTCCAATTTGTTCAGCTCTAGCAGTTCAAGTAGTTCATTATTAGGGTTTACCTTTATTTTTTTTGACGGTAATTCTACTGAAATATTTTCTTCTGAATCATATACCTTAAACCGTAATAAACAATTGCGTGGCTGTGTTTCCGTATTTGTGCTTAATATTTCATTGATCATTGAAATAAACTCTTCGTTTAACTGTTTTAATGGCACATTCACCGTAATTGTTCTTGCTAATTTATCACGTAGTTCAGATAACAATTGGATATTTGATACTTTGAATTCAAAATTTCCTGAGTTTCGGAACCTTTCAGAGATCTTTCCTTTAATGTACAGGAATAATCCTGTTACCATATATTGTTTAAACTTTACATAATCTTCTCCAAAAAAAGCCAATTCAGAGGATTCTTGATAATCTTCAATTGTTATTTTACCCCAGGGATTACCGGTTTTTGTAACTCCATTGTGCACATTGGTTACAATTCCACCAAACACTAGATCCTTATTTTTATTTTCTTCGATTTTTTTTATATCACCTATTGTATGAATACAAAAGTTATCCATTTCTAACTTATAAGTATCCAAAGGATGCCCTGAAATAAAGAATCCTACTACATCTTTTTCATTTTTGAGTTGTTCCAGATTATTCCATGATTCACAAACAGGGGTTTTTGGTTCGGGCATATCAACTGCTGTATCCTCTCCAAATAGTGATACTTGAGCGGAGTTTACACCTTCCTGATGAGAACTTCCATAGCGTATTACTCGTTCTAAAAAATTACCCGTGTCGTTTCCTTCTGTAAAAAAATAGGTAGCACGATGAATCCCAAATGAATCCAAACCTCCCGAATTAGCAAGGCTTTCAAATGTTTTTTTATTCGCAGCTCGTAAATTAATTCTTCTTACAAAATCAAAAATAGTTTTGTAAGGGCCGTTTTCTTTGCGTTCTTCAACTATTGAATTAACGGCAGCTTCACCAACACCTTTTACAGCGCCCATTCCAAAACGAATTTGTCCGTTCTTATTTACTGAAAATTGATATTGACTTTCATTCACATCAGGTCCAAGCACAGGAACACCCATGCGTTTACACTCATCCATAAAGAAAGTAATTTTATCGATATTACTTAGGTTATGTGTTAATACCGATGACATGTATTCACCCGGGTAATGAGCTTTAAGATAAGCGGTTTGGAAGGCCACCATTGCATAACATGTTGAATGAGATTTGTTAAATGCATATTGCGCAAACTTCTCCCAGTCGGTCCAGATTTTTTCAAGTTTATCAGAAGGCAATCCTTTTTCAGTGGCTCCAGCAATAAATTTACTCTTCATTTTATCAAGAGTTCCTCTATCTTTTTTACCCATCGCTTTTCTTAATACATCAGCATCTCCTTTTGAGAAACCCGCTAATTTTTGAGAAAGCAACATCACCTGCTCCTGATAAACAGTGATACCATAAGTATCAGCAAGGTACTCTTCCATTTCAGGAAGGTCGTATTCAATGGGTTCTCTTCCATGTTTACGAGCAATAAATTTTGGTATATATTCAATAGGACCTGGACGATACAATGCATTCATCGCAATCAGATCGGCAAATTTATCAGGTTTTAAACTGATCAAATGTTTTTGCATTCCGGCACTCTCAAACTGAAACGTACCATTGGTATCGCCATGTTGATAAAGATCAAATGTTTTTGCATCATCTAATGGGATATCGTCAATTACCAGATCAATTCCATGGTTTTCTTTTATCAATCGTAAAGCATCACGCAGAATAGTAAGTGTTTTCAGGCCTAAGAAGTCCATCTTAATCACTCCGGCATCTTCAATTACTCTTCCATCGTATTGTGTAATGTATAATTCGGTTTCTTTAGATGCCGCAATAGGAACAATTTCTGTCAGATCTTTTGGAGCAATGATGATGGCTGATGCATGAATTCCTGTTCCCCTAACCGAGCCTTCCAAAATCAATGCTTCTTTCAATACTTTTGCCTGAATATCGTTTCCGGCAAGCACTGCGCGTAATTTTTTTACATCTTCGAGGTCTTCTTTTGTCAGCCCTTCCTTTTCTTCTAAACTTGCATCACCCGTCATTGGGGCCAATAACACTCGCTTTAATTCAATACCAGGTTTGTCAGGAACTAATTTTGCAAGCATATTTGAATCTTGTAAAGGCAAGTCCAATACTCTGGCAACATCTTTAATACTCATCTTCGCGGCCATTGTACCATAAGTTACAATTTGTGCTACTTGATTTTTTCCGTATTTTTCAACTACATAATCAATCACTTTTTGACGACCCTCATCATCAAAATCAGTATCAATATCGGGCATTGTTTTCCGGTCAGGATTTAAGAAACGCTCGAATAGTAAATTGTATTTTATGGGATCAATATTTGTAATTCCGATACAATAAGCAACAGCAGAGCCTGCAGCAGAACCACGGCCCGGACCAATAAAAACACCTATATCACGACCGGCTTTTATAAAATCTGCAACAATTAAAAAGTACCCTGCAAACCCCATAATTCGAATTGTATTCAACTCGAAATTCAATCTTTCTTCTACTTCCGGGGTAATATCACGGTAACGTTCTTTTGCACCAGTAAATGTTAAGTGATGGAGGTAATCATCTTGTGTTAAAAATGTTGTCGGAATTTGAAAATTCGGCAACATGATATCCTGCTTCAGTTTTAGAGGAACGATCTTGTCTACAATTTCATTCGTATTATCAATCGCTTGAGGTATGTCACTGAACAACTGTGTCATTTCTGCAGTTGTTTTGAAATAAAACTGATCGTTATAAAAAGCAAAACGTTTTCCTTTGGATGACATTGAATCGTCATCGCCATAATCTTTCATGATTGGAGTACTTTGCTTTTCGCCTGTGTTAATGCAAAGTAAAATATCATGAGCATTTGAATCAGCTTGGTCAACATAATGTGAATCATTGGATGCAATCACTTTTACATTGTATTTTTTAGCGAATTTCAATAATATTTCATTCACTGTATTTTGATCAGCAATGCTATGGCGTTGTAATTCGATATAATAATCTTCACCAAAAATATCTAACCACCATTTGAATTCTTTTTCGCCTTCTTCTTCTCCTTTTTTAAGAATGGTACGAGGCACTGAAGCTCCCAAACAACAAGTAGTTGCAATTAATCCTTCATGATATTGTAAGATCAGTTCTTTATCGATACGGGGATATTTACCATATAAACCTTCCATATAGCCTAATGAACAAAGCTTTACAAGGTTTTTGTATCCTTCAGCGTTTTTTGCTAAAAGTAATTGATGGTAACGCACATCTTTATCTTCTTTTGTAAATTGGCGTTTGTGGCGGTTTTCAACCAAATAAAATTCACAACCAACAATTGGTTTTATTTTATTGGGATTGTCTTGCGTATTATGTTTTGCTGCTTCGGCAACAAATTTAAACACACCGAACATGTTGCCATGATCAGTAATTGCCAGTCCGCGCATGCCATCATTCACAGCCTTTTTATACATAGATGAAATGTCGGCAGCCCCATCAAGTAATGAAAATTGAGTATGTACGTGTAAGTGTGAGAAATTCATTTTAAAAATTTAAATTAATTTGCAACAGAAAAACTTTTGCCGGAATTGGATTGTAAATTTAGTTATTAAAAAGAGTAGATTTTTCGATGTTGAAAAGTAGCTAAAAAGTAAAAAACGCTATTTTTTTCGATTTATGAAAGTTTTTGTTAATGATTGAATATGATGGGAAAGCAAATAACGATTAAGGTAATTTGATGGATTTGTTTTAAATAAAAAAGCTCTGCAAAAAATTGCAGAGCTTAATTTTTTTTAACTGTTTCTTAAATTAATAAGGTGTAGTAAATCTTGTTGTATCTTTTCTTAACATCGGTCGGAAACTTAAAACCGGAATATCACTTTCGTTGATTAATCGTTGAGCAGTTGTTCCAATAAAAAATTCTTTCATGCTTAACTCAGCTTTACTCATAATTAAGATAATGTCAGCTTCAACCTCATGCCCATAGTCTAATATCATTTGAGGAATATCGTGTCCACGAAGTGTTTTGATAGTACAACGAATACCTTCTTCTTTAATATATTTCCAAACTTGGTTTGAGTAAGAGATTAATTTGTTTTCTGCATCTTCATCTTTTTGAGTTAAAATAGAAATAACCCTAATATCTGCATTGAATATTTTTGCTAATTCGATAGCTTTTCTTACTTTTTCGCGAGTTTCTTTTGTTAAGTCAAGAGGTAATAATATAGTTTTACATCCATCACGGTGTTCTTTTCCTCTTATTGTAATAACAGGATGTTTCGATTCACGAACCATTTTGAACGCATTTTGTCCGATAAGTTTTCCTAATGTGATTTTCGAAACCAATCCAATCATAACGAATAATGGATTTAATACATCAGCAACTTTGTTAATTTCTTCGTAAACATTTCCCTTACGAATCATCGTTTCAACAGGCATCCCGGATTTTACAGAAGCTTCTTTTGCTAATTCATCTAATTTATTCTGTACAAAAGGACCGTTTCCTTCATCAACACTTAACAAAATTATTTTGGAGTTTGTAAGTCTGGCTAAATTATATGATTGACTTAACGCAATAACTGTTTGTTCAGTTGAATCAATTGGTACTAAAATGCAATTTTCTGGACTTGTTGACATAGAAATTTTGGTTTGTGTTTTTGCAAAAGTAAGAATAATAGTTTGAAATCTAAATATTTGTCCTTAATAATAAGCAATTCATCTATTCATTTTCCACGTAAATAA
>CAIXIP010000229.1 GCA_903919535.1 uncultured Bacteroidota bacterium
GTAATGGCTTTTTCACAAATGGTATTTTAAAAATGATTATGCAAAAATAAAGAAAGGTTACACAATGGTAACCTTTCTAGTAATAATTTATTTTAAAAAATTTTAGTTTTGGTTCAATTTCGCTTCGATAGCTAAAGTTGCGTGAGGCACACTTCTTAAGCGTTCTTTAGAAATTAATTTACCTGTAGCGCGACAAATTCCGTATGTTTTGTTTTCGATACGGATAAGTGCATTTTGAAGGTTTTGAATAAATTTCTCCTGACGACCAGCCAAATGAGATGTTTCTTCTTTTGACAAAACATCAGAACCATCTTCCAATAGTTTAAAGGTTGGAGACGTATCATCAGTTCCGTGATCATCTTTATGAGATAATGTACTTTTTAATAATTCAAAATCTTTTTGAGCTTCTGATAATTTCTTCAAGATCAACTCTTTAAATTCTTTTAATTCTGCATCAGAATAACGAGTACGAGTATCAGTATTAATATGTGGTTTTGGTGAAGGCCCTAACGGTTTGCGAATAGAAGGAGTTTTATATTCTACCACCATTGGTGCTTCGTCATTTCTTCTTGAGCCATCGTCATCTAAATCTATTTCGCGTTCTTTCGATTTTGCAACAGATTTTGCGGCCGCAACAGGTTTAACAGGAGCAACTTTTTTAACTTCAATTTTAGCAACCGCTTTCGCAACTGGTTTCGCAACTACTTTTACAACAGGCTTAGCAACTACTTTTTTAGCGATTGGTTTAGCTGTAATTTTCTTAGCAGGTTTAACTACTTTTTTGGCTACCACTTTTTTAACAGGCTTAACTACTTTTTTAGCAATAATTTTTTTGGCAGGTTTAACTGCTTTTTTAGCTACTACTTTTTTAGCAGGCTTAACAATTTTTTTAGCTATAACTTTTTTAGCAACCACTTTTTTAGCAGGTTTAGCTGCTTTTTTAGGAGCTACTTTTTTCACCACTTTTTTAGGAGCTACTTTTTTAGCAGGTTTAATCGCTTTTTTAACGACTTTTTTCACAACTGCTTTCTTTGCAGGCTTTTTAGCAATCGCTTTTTTTGCAGGTTTAACGACTTTCTTAGCCGGTTTTCCTTTTTGCGTTTTTTTAGCCATTTTAATTTTGGGTTAGTTTAGTTTAGTAATTGAAATTAATGTCTTTATTTCTTCCTCTAATTCTATTTCCGTGCCACTTGTAGCCTCCACAGTATCAACAAGTTCTAGTGAGGAAGCCAAAATTTCCGCGCAAATATAGTCCAAATTATTATTGATGGCCGAATTTATAGCAGAATTTCTTTGAATTTTTACATTAATTCGGTCTGTTACATCTAAATTGCTGTCTTTTCGAAGATTTTGAATTCGATTTACCAACTCTCTTGCGATCCCTTCTTCACGCAATTCAGGTGAAATTGTAACATCCAGAGCGACAGTTAATTGACCCGAATTTGCAACTTTCCATCCTGGAATATCTACCGGAATAATTTCAACATCTTCATTATCTAATGTAATTACTTCATTTTCAATGTGAATCTCAAACTTTCCTGATTTCTCAATACCTGAAATAATTGCCTGTGCATTTTCAGTAGCAAAACCTTGAACCGCTTTCATGTGTTTACCACATTTTTTACCAAGTGTTTTAAAATTCAATTTTAAATTTTTGGTGATTGTGGTGCTTGATTCATCTACAAATTCGATATTTTTTACATTAACTTCAGATAAGATTAAGTCTTTTACGGCTTCAATTTTTACTTTGTATGCTTCATCCAAAATTGGAATTTGAATTCTGTTTAAGGGCTGACGAACTCGAATGTTTTCTTTTTTGCGAATCGATAGAATCATGGAAGAAATTTTTTGAGCAAGCTCCATTCTTTCTTCTAAATTTTTATCAATTAATTTTTCATTACATACAGGAAAGTCACTTAAATGTATCGATTCAGACTTGTCGCGTCCAGTTACCGAATTCAAATCAGAATATAATCTTTCCATAAAAAATGGTGCAATAGGAGCAGAAAGTTGCGCTATCACTTCCAGGCAACGATATAAAGTTTGATAAGCAGCAATTTTATCTTGTGAATAATCGCCTTTCCAGAAACGTCTTCTGCATAAGCGAACATACCAGTTACTTAAATGTTCGTCTACAAAACTTTCAATATATCTACCAGCACGATGTGGTTCATAATCAGAGTATGCTTCATCCACATTTTTAATCAACGAATTAAGTTCTGAAAGGATCCAACGATCAATTTCTGCCCGTTCATTCATTGGCACATCAACCTCTGAATAATTGAATCCATCCACGTTTGCATAGAGTGCAAAAAAGGAATATGTATTATGTAATGTTCCGAAAAATTTTCGTTGCACTTCTGCAATACCTTCTAAATCAAATTTCAAATTGTCCCAAGGTGCCGCATTGGTTATCATATACCAGCGTGTAGCATCAGGTCCATATTTTTCGATTGTTGTAAACGGATCGACAGCATTGCCTAAGCGCTTGCTCATTTTTTGTCCGTTTTTGTCCAATACCAAACCGTTGCTCACCACATTTTTGAAGGCAACAGAATCAAAACACATGGTACCGATTGCATGAAGTGTGAAAAACCAACCACGTGTTTGGTCTACTCCTTCAGCAATAAAATCGGCAGGAAAATATTTTTTCTGATCAATTAATTCTTTATTTTCGAATGGATAATGTACTTGTGCGTAAGGCATAGCGCCCGAATCAAACCAAACATCAATCAGGTCCGGCTCACGGAAAAGTTTTTTGCCATTGCGTTCCAATACAATATTATCAGCATATGGTTTATGTAAATCGAACGTGTTGTAATTGGCTTCAGTCATATCGCCTGCTTTGAAATTGCCAAGAGGGTTGTTATTCATAACTCCTTTCGCAACAGCATTTTCAATTTCTGATTTTAATTCTTCAACCGATTTAATGCAAATTTGTTCTGTTTTATCTTCACTTGTCCAGATAGGAATTGGAATACCCCAAAAGCGAGAGCGTGATAAGTTCCAATCGTTGAGGTTTTCTAACCAGTTACCAAATCGGCCAGTACCAGTTGATTCAGGTTTCCAATTGATGGTTTTATTAAGTTCCATCATTCGCTCTTTGTAATCGGTAGTTTTGATAAACCAAGAGTCTAATGGATAATATAAAACAGGTTTATCTGTTCTCCAGCAATGCGGATAACTGTGTTCGTAGCTTTCTTTTTTGAAAAGTTTTCCTTCTTCCTGTAATTTCAAAACGATACGTTCGTCAACACTGATATATGCTTTTAACTCTTTTATTTTTCCGGCAGCTTCCAACACTTTTTTCTGATGTTGAAATTCTATTTCCTTTTCTTCATCAGTCAAATAAGCTTCTTTCACATATTCATCACCGAATAAAAAGACGCCATCTTTTACTTCTGGTAAAAACTTTCCACGTCTGTCAACTAGTGTTAATGAGCCAATCCCATTTTGTTTAGCAACTCTAAAGTCATCAGCACCAAAGCTTGGCGCGATGTGAACTATTCCTGTACCATCGGATGTAGTAACAAAATCACCAATGATAACGTGAAATGCATCGCCATCTGTTGGTTGAGCAAAAGGCAAGATTTGTTCGTATTTAATACCAGCTAATTCAGATCCTTTATATTCAGTAATTATATGAAAAGGAATTGCTTTATCGCCAGGCATGTAATCTCCGAATATTAAATCTTTGTTTTTATCAGGGAAGTGCTTCCCTACTAGTTCTTTTGCAAGAATAACATGAATTATTGAATGAGTAAAAGGGCTATATGTTTTAACTAAAACATAATCAATATTTTTTCCAACTGCCAATGCTGTGTTCGAAGGCAAGGTCCATGGTGTTGTTGTCCATGCAAGGAAATAAATGTCTCCTTCCAACTTTAAACTTTCCAATATTGAACTTTTAACGGCTTTAAACATCGCGACAGCTGTTCTATCCTTCACGTCTTTATAGCATCCCGGCTGATTTAATTCGTGTGATGAAAGACCTGTTCCTGCAGCAGGAGAATACGGTTGAATAGTAAATCCTTTGTAGATAGAACCTTTAGCATATAAGTTGTTCAATAACCACCAAACGCTTTCAATGTATTTGTTATCGTAAGTAATATATGGATGCTCCATATCTACCCAATAACCCATTTTTGCTGTAACATCAGCCCATACATCGGTATATTTCATTACATCTTTGCGGCAGGCAAGGTTGTATTCCTCTACAGTGATTTTTGTACCGATATCTTCCTTGGTAATTCCTAAAGTTTTTTCAACACTTAATTCTATTGGTAATCCATGAGTATCCCAACCTGCTTTACGTTTTACCTGAAACCCTTTTTGTGTTTTATAGCGACAAAAAATATCTTTGATAGAACGCGCCATTACATGGTGAATCCCAGGCAAACCATTAGCACTTGGTGGTCCTTCATAAAAAACAAAAGGAGTTTTTCCTTCACGGAAAGTGATGGATTTATCAAAAGTATTATTTGAGTCCCAGATTTTTTGTATGTCCTTTGCTGTTTGCGAAAGGTTAAGATTGGTGTATGTTTTATAATTTATGCTCATAATATTCAGCTAAATAGTAGCAATCACTTTTAATTCTATTGCAATGGGTGTTGGTAAACAATTGATTTCAATGGTGGTACGACAAGGTTGATTATCCTTGAACCATTCGGCATATATGCGATTATAGGTTGTAAAATCGTCTTTCATGTTTGTTAGAAAAACCTGAACATCCACAATGTTATCCCAGCTGCTACCGGCATCTTCTAAAATATATTTAATGTTTTGGAAAACACTTTTGCATTGAATTTCAATATCATAAGAAACAATATTTCCATTTTCATCCAATTCTACTCCGGGTATTTTTTTTGTACCGCGCTCACGAGGACCAACACCAGAAAGGAATAGCAAGTTTCCAACTTTACGTGCATGTGGGTATGAGCCAACAGGTTCAGGTGCTTTGCTTGAATTTATTCTATCTTCAGTCATTGCTTTTATTTATAAAGAGTGCAAATATAGTGCTATCAGTAGAGAAAAGCAACCAGTTAAAAAATCGAAAAGCAAAAGAAAAAATAATCTTTCTAGGTTTGTCATGATTGAGCTTGAAGCTAAGCATCATCAGTGAGTATAGGAAAAAGGGAATTTAAAAACTGTTTAATTTTTAATCTTTTGATAGTAATTTTTGATGTAATTGGTTTGTGAGGGAAGGGAACTGACTAATTTGTTTTAAAGAAAAATAAAAAAATCAACAAGAAAAAAAGATATTGTTACATAAAAATGTCTTCCATACATTATGCCTTATAATATCAGCGGCAATAGTTCAACGTCATTAGCAACTATTTTCAACTTAGGTATACTCAGAATTTTAATGCTTTTACCGAGAAAACTAACTAAATTTTCCTTGTGGAATTCTGATAATATTCTGATGCAGCTTTCTGTGGATGTGCCAGCAATACTAGCAATCTCTACGCGTGTAAGATTAGTGTTTATTGTTTTAGTTATAACATGTGTGCCATACATATCTAATAACATTAACAAAGCCCCTGCGGTGCGCTCTCTTGCACTTTTCTGAGCCATATCTAATACAGATTGTTGGGATATGGTTAATCCCTTCGTAAGCATCTTTATTATGTCGGCCGAAAAACCGTTATTGCTTTCAAGCAACTTATCAATAGAATGTTTAGGAATAGCACATACAATAGTTTCTTCAAGTGCTATGGCTGAGACAAAGTAATTTCTTTCCAATAAAATTCCTTCATGGCCAATCAAATCAGCTTCTTTTGCAAAACCAACAATTTGCTCTTTACCATCAGTGCCTGTTTTGAATATTTTTACTTTCCCGGAAGTTATGCAGAATACATTTTGGGCCAAATGCCCCTCTGTAAAAATAACTTGTCCTTTTTTATAAATATTAGAAGTTTTATCCAGCGAAACATCAGTTAACTCTGTAGATTTCAGTGAACAAAACATAGACGAGCTTCTGCCAGAACATTCGGTGCAGCTTTTATTTTCAACTTTTATTGGCATAATTATTTTAAACAACCTTACTCATAATAATCAATCCATAAGTGCAACTGTTTGTCAGTTATGTGTTTGAGAAATGTCAACAACACTATTTTTCCAGAAAATAGAAAATTTGTCTCGTTTTAGGAATCGGCTAATTTTGCATATAGGTATTGATCATGCTGCATTTACTTTGATGGTTTAGGCCACTATATTAAATTATCGGGTTTTACGAAAAAACAACACACTTGACAATAAAAAAGCCCTTACATTTCTCTAAGGGCTTTTTTTAAAGTGGAACATCTTGGTATTGTGTCGAACAAAGTTACAGAAGATTTTTTAAGATTAGAAGCATTCATAAAAAACTATAATCGTTAGTAACGTTATTGACGGTAAAACCTAATCTTTTCAAAGAATCCTTTCAACTCCTCTGTTCCATAAAAGAGGAGTTGAAAAGATACATTACAAAAATAAGCATTCCTTTTTACTTGGTCTTGCCTTGTGCTTCCAATATTGGTTCTTTTTTAAGATGCCCTTTTTTTCGCATTGATTCGCCTTTAAGTTCCAATCTGTGAGATTCATGAACAATTCTATCGAGAATAGCATCAGCAACTGTTTGTTCCCCTATTAATTCGTACCATTTACTTACTGGAACTTGTGATGTAATAATTGTTGAACTTTTTTCGTGTCGGTCTTCTATTATTTCCATAAGTACTGCTCGTCCTTGAGCATCAAAAGGCTGTATTCCGAAATCATCTAATATTAAAAGATTGTGCCTTTCTATTTTAGCAATTTCTTTAAGGTAAGAACCATCTGCTTTAGCAATTTTTAGTTTACCTAAAAGTTTAGCAGTATTATGGTATAGCACTTTGTAACCAAGACTGCAAGCCTGATGACCGATTGCAGAAGCTATATAGCTCTTACCAATTCCTGTACTACCTGTTATTAGGATATTTTCGTTTTTCTTTATAAAGGAACAATCTCCGAATCGCATAAGTTGATTGCGGTCAATGTTTCGGTCTGTATGAAAGTGAAACTCCTCTATGGATGCTTTATAGCGGAAGTGAGCGCCACTCAGTCTTCGCTCAATACTTCGGTTTTGTCTATCGTCCCACTCTGATTCGATAAGGTTAGAAATCATTTCATCAGCCGTAATCCCTTCGATTTTACCTGATTCAATATTTGTTTTAAAAGTTCTAAACATGCCAAAGAGCTTCATCTTCCGCATTTTTTCTAATGTTGCTGTATTCATTTTTCTATTTTTAGTTATTTATTTGATAGGTTATTTGTAATAATCTTTACCTCTTATGTTACCATGTTCGGGCATTTTTAATTGTTCGCTTTCATCATTTTCTTGTTTATCAATACTTTTCTCCAATATCTTTTTTATAGTTCCGTAATTGTAAATGCCATAATTTAAGCCACGTTGACAAGCTTTAGTTAGGCGTTCATTGCCCACTTTTTTTGCTAAATCCAACACCCCTAAACAAACCTTACATGCTTGCTCCTGATATTTGCTTTGTTCAAGTATTTTTAAAATGTAGAGTTTTACGTCTTTGTGTATTTCTTCTGCTAAGATTGCACAGCGTTCGGGAGATAGCTCACTTACAAAACGATGATTAGGGGCTAAGTGTTCTTTGTCAGTAGTGTATTTGAAAGGATTTTTTGAACGTATGTGTAAGGCTATTCGTTCGTAATTATAAAACACTTCAACATTGTAACGAGAAAACATCACTTTAACTTTTTTACCTATAAACCGATAAGGGATGCTGTAAAAGTGTTTGTCAGCGGTTAAAGAAATATATCCGTCTTTTTTAACGGTAACGTATTGTTGTTTCTTAAATTCATAACGCAAGACTGGTAAGGGCAACAATGTTGTGTATTCTACATCTTCAAACAGTTGCCTGCGGCTATAATTTCTTCCTGTTACTAATTGACTATTGTGTTCTTCTAAAGCCAAACCGATGGATTTGTTTAACTCTTCTAAAGAATAAAATTTTTCATTTGACCATCAAAAAATAACAGTGTTTACTCCTTCTTAATGCCTTTCAGGGTATATAATCATAGTATGTGAAATCCAAGCTCCATTTTTTAAATCGTAAAGTTTGTCCTTTATTGATGTTACTAAAATCGAAATTACAAAACTAATAATTGAACTTTTAAATTCCTTTTGCTTTTTATCTAGTATTCCGAATCTCGAATAAATTGAGATTATTAGAGATAAGTTTGTACAATTCTTAGGCAGTTGATATTCGAGCACTCCCTGACATTAAAGGTATTCTGAGTTTTAAACTGAAGTCAGATGCTCAGAAAGGAATTAATGAATTTCCTTCTTCTTAACAGAGTGCAATCTTTTAAAAGAAGCTAATTCGATTGTATTCTTGTAATTACTTAAAAACCATTCATATGGCATTAGTTAAATTGACTTATCATAATAGATATATGAGTTACATTATTTTTGTTTCTCTCGCAAAGATATAC
>CAIXIP010000230.1 GCA_903919535.1 uncultured Bacteroidota bacterium
AAGCAACAGTCAATTTAAAAATAATGTTCACCTTTTTCAACGATATAACTTTTGCAAATAAGGAATTACTATGGCTAATGCTGGTGATTCCGGTAATCATTGCTTGGTATATTTGGAAAAACAAAACATATACAGCTGAATTAAAAGTATCATCATTCAACGGATTCGAAGGAATAAAAAAATCATACAAACACTATTTGCGACATTCATTGGTTGTATTGCGATTAATTGCAATTGCTTTGTTGATAGTCGTTTTAGCTCGTCCACAATCGCGTTCCAGCTATAAAGACGTAAAAACAGAAGGGATAGATATCGTTATGGCATTAGATATTTCTGGAAGTATGCTTGCAAAGGATTTTAAACCGAATAGGATTGAAGCAGCAAAAGAGGTGGCTCAAGATTTTATTGATAGTCGTCCGAATGATAGAATTGGTTTAGTAATATTTAGTGGAGAAAGTTTTACTCAATGTCCTTTAACAACGGATCATGCTGTAATCAAGAATTTGTTTTCTGGAATACATACAGGAATGGTTGCCGATGGAACCGCGATAGGAAATGGTTTGGCAACCGCAGTTACGCGAGTAAAAGATAGTAAAGCGAAAAGTAAAGTAATCATTTTATTAACGGATGGTGTAAATAATCAAGGTTCAGTTGCACCATTAACAGCTGCCGAAATAGCTAAAGCATTTGGTGTACGAGTTTATACAGTTGGCGTAGGGACAATTGGTAAGGCACTTGCTCCAATTGCGATGTATCCTGATGGAAGTTACGAATATGGTTATGTTGATGTAAATATTGATGAGAAAGTATTGAACTCTATTTCTGATATGACCGGAGGGAAATATTTTCGTGCTACCGACAATAATAAATTGAAAGACATTTACAAAGAGATTGACCGATTGGAAAAAACAATTTTTGAAGAAAAGAACTTTACAAATAAAGCAGAACACTTTTTGCCTTTTGCAATTGCAGCAGCTTTATTTTTAATGTTAGAATTTGCATTGAGAAATACATTATTTAAAAGCATCCCTTAAAGGAATTTATGTTTCAATTAGAAAACAAATATTACCTATATGCATTCGGCTTAATCCCGGTATTCATTATCGTTTATTGGATAGTGTCTCGGTGGAGAAAAAAAGCTTTAGCTGCTTATGGCGATATTGCTATCATTCAAAGGTTATTTCCTGATGTATCAAGATCAAAACGCATTTGGAAATTTATTTTATTCTTATTTGTATTTGCATTCCTTATTATGGGAATTGTAAATCCACAAGTAGGAACAAAATTGGAAGAAGTTAAACGTAAAGGTGCCGATTTAATGATTTGTTTAGATGTCTCTAATAGTATGAAAGCAGAGGATCTGCAGCCTAATCGTTTAGAAAAAGCAAAACAAGCGATATCAAAATTACTTGACAAATTAGAAGGAGACAGAATAGGAATAATAGTTTTCGGTGGTGAAGCTTATGTTCAGTTACCTATTACCACTGATTATTCTGCCGCTAAGCTGTTTTTGGAAAGTATTAATACAGACATGATTCCAACTCAAGGAACTGCAATTGGTGCAGCTATCGATTTGTCAATAGAGTCGTTTGGGAAGGATGAAGGAAAAAATAAAGCAATTGTAATTATCACTGATGGTGAAAATCATGAAGATGACGCTGTGAAAGCAGCCGAAAAAGCTGCTGAAAAGGGAATTGCCGTTCATACTATTGGAATGGGATCAATAGAAGGTGCTCCAATACCAGTTTATAAAGGGAATCTTAGAGAAGGTTTCAGAAAAGATAAAGAAGGAAATACTATTGTAACAAAATTAGATGAAAAAAACTTGTTGGATATTGCAAGTTCTGGAAATGGAATAACCGTTCGAGCATCCAATTCAGATGCAGGTTTAAATAATGTGTTGGATGCAATTAATAAATTGGAGAAAAAGCAATTTGAAAGTAAAATGTATAGTGACTATGAAGATCGTTTTCAATGGTTTATTGCTGCAGCATTTTTGTTGTTGTTAATTGAAACATTTTTGACAGAGCGTAAAAGCAAACTATACAAACGGTTGAATTTATTCGGAGAAAAAAGCAAATGAGTATAGGTAGAAAGAACATAATATATTCTATAGCGCAATTATTAATTGTTGCATACTGTCTGTTTCCTGTTTCTTCTTTTGCGCAAAAGGAGAAAAAATATATTTATGAGGGAAATAAGCAATATGATAATAAGAAATATAATGAAGCCGAAAAAAATTATAATCAGGCTTTAAATAAAAACAAAGATTCATACAAAAGTATTTTTAATCTTGGTGATGCTTACTATAAGCAGAATAAGTTTGAAGAGGCTGCAGAGCAATTTCAAGCACTTACTCACAAAGCAACTTCAAAAGATACACTTTCTAAAGCATATCATAATTTGGGGAATTCACTTTTGAAGTCAAAAAAATATAAGGAAAGTGTTGATGCATATAAAAATGCTTTGAAAAACAATCCGAATGATGAAGACACTCGTTATAATTTATCCTATGCTCAGCAAATGTTAAAACAGCAGCAACAACAGCAAAATAAAGATAAGAAGGACGATAAAAAAGATAAGGACAAAAAGGATCAGAAAAAAGAAGACAAAAAGGATCAGGAGAAAAAAGAAAAGCAAGATAAAAAGGATCAGGAAAAGCAAGAACAACCTGAGAAACAAATCTCGAAGGAAGATGCAAAGCGATTATTAGATGCCTTGCAAAATGATGAAAAAGACCTTCATGATAAAATGAAGAAGCAACAGGTAAAAGGAGTAAAAGGTCAAATTGAGAAAGATTGGTAGTTAATTAGAAAAGTTTGAAAGTTTTTTCTTACAATGAAAAAAGTAGTTTACATAATATTCATTTTTCTGTTTACAAGTAATGTAATCATTGCGCAAAAATTTGTGGCTCAAACTAGCAAAGCAAAAGTTGCGGCAGGAGAAACATTTCAGATTCAGTATTCTCTCAATGCAAATGGAGCTCGTTTTGTTGCCCCACCGTTAAATGATTTTGATGTGTATTCTGGTCCCAACCAATCAACTAGTATGTCGTATGTGAATGGTGTGATGAGTCAATCCGTTACCTTATCGTATATCATTTCTGCAAAGAAGGAGGGGAAATTTACAATTGGTCCGGCTAGTGTTAGTGTTAACGGAACTTCAATTCAATCAAATTCATTAGTGATAGAAGTTTCGAAAGGTAGTGCTAATACTCAAAATCAAGGCAGTGGAAATCAAGCTCCACAAAACCCATCAGCTCCAACAACGGAAAATGTAAGTGATAATTTATTTGTAAAAACAGTTGTAAATAAAACAAAAGTTTTTCAAGGAGAACAAGTGGAAGTTACCCACAAAGTTTATACACGCTACCAGTTGCGAGGTTTTCAGGATATAAAATTTCCTGATTATAATGGTTTTTGGGCTCAGGATGTTCCCGTGAATAATCAACAAATTCAAGTTTCAAACGAAAATATTGATGGTGTTAATTATCAGGTTGCAGAACTCAAACGCACATTCCTTTTTCCCCAACGAACAGGCAAGTTGGTGATTCAGCCGATGAATATTGAATGTGTAGTTCGAAAGCAATCGAATAAAAAACCGCGAGACATATTTGAACAGTTTTTCGGTGGAGGTTATGAAGATGTTGTTTACGCTGTAAAAAGCAAACCGGTAACAATTGATGTTTCTGCATTACCTGAAGCTAATAAGCCGGCTGATTATGCAAATGCTGTTGGGGACTTTTCCTTTAAAGCAGAATTAAGTAAAGATAAAGTAAAAGCGAATGACGCTATTAATCTTACTATTACTTTAACCGGCAAGGGAAACATTAAATTGGTTGATCCTTTGAAAATTAATTTCCCTGAAGATTTTGAAACATATGATCCTAAAATTAAAGACAATGTTATAACAGCCGCCAATGGAGTGAGTGGAAGCAAAACATTCGATTATCTTCTTATTCCCCGCCATGAGGGAGATTACAAAATAGAAGGAATTAATTTCACGTATTTTAATCCTGAAAAAAAGCAGTACGTCACTATTCCTTCTCCCGAATTTTCTATTCATGTGGAAAAAGGAAATGATCAAGATGCTGCGGCAAATATTGTTAATCCCAGAAGTAAAGAAGATGTAAAAGTGTTAGGGAATGATATTCGATATATAAAAACAAAGAATATTGAATTGAAGCCCCAAGAAAATTATTTTTTTGGTACAGTGTTTTTTTATGTTGGATTGATAAGTCCATTTCTAGCATTTCTTGGTTTTATTTTTATTCGTAGAAAAAACATTGAGAT
>CAIXIP010000231.1 GCA_903919535.1 uncultured Bacteroidota bacterium
CGATACCAAAAACAAAAAAATATAATAGCACTGCAAAAAGATCTTGTTGAGCAAAGAAAACAAGAAGTAGAACACCAAAAAAATTTAGTGGAAGAAAAACAAAAAGAAATTATAGATTCTATAACTTATGCTAAACGTTTGCAGCAAGCAATTTTGCCTTCAGATGAGGAAATAAAAAAACATCTCCCAGAAAGTTTTATTCTTTATAAACCCAAAGACATTGTTGCAGGAGATTTTTATTGGATGCATGTCTCTCCCAAAGAAAATATAGTGTTTGTTGCAGCAGCAGATAGTACTGGTCATGGTGTTCCAGGGGCAATGGTTTCCGTTGTTTGCAGTAACGCCCTGAACCGAGCCGTTAATGAATTTAATTTAATAGAGACTGGAAAAATTCTTGACAAAACCCGTGAATTAGTTTTAGAAACATTTGCGAAAAGTGGTGAAGAAATAAAAGACGGAATGGATATTTCACTTTTAAGTTTAAAGTACGATGCTCAAAGTTCGAAATTAGTTGAAGCACATTGGAGTGGAGCAAATAATCCACTCTGGTATATCAATAATTCACAACAATTAATTGAGATTAAACCCGATAAACAATCTATTGGTAAAACAGATCATCCTAAGCTGTTCACAACACATCCCATTGACCTGAATATTAGTGATACAATTTATTTAATTACGGATGGTTATGCTGATCAATTCGGAGGGGAGAAAGGAAAAAAATATAAATACAAACAATTGCAAGAAAAAATAATTGCTACTCATAATTTGCCACTTTCAAAGCAAAAAGAGAGTCTGTTACATTCTTTCAGTGAGTGGAAAGGGAATTTGGAGCAAGTGGATGATGTTACAATTATTGCAGTGAGGATTTAGTTTAAATGTTTTCAATAAAATTTAATTATTTACAATATGTCTTTTCTGTCGCATCTATCATCAATTATTTCTGTTTCCGAATCTCTGGAAACAGAATTAAATTCAATAACAAAACAGATCTCCGTTTCAAAAAATCAATCAATAATTAATTTTGGTAATCGTTGTAATGATATTTTCTTTGTAGAAAAAGGACTTTTGCGAGGGTATTATTTGGAGGAAGGAAAAGAAATAACAAATTGGTTTGCCCAAGAAGGAGAATTCGGTACAAGCTTTTATTCATTTGTTGCAATGAAACCTTCATTTGAAACTATTCAGTCGTTGGAAGATTGTATATTAACACAGTTACCTTATTCAAGCTTGCAAAATTTGTATGTAAAGTTTCCGGAAACGGAACGATTGGGAAGAATAATTACGGAGACCTATTATATAAAATTGGAAGAGCGATTGCTGAGTATTCAATTTAAAACCGCTAAAGAACGTTATCTGAATTTTGTTTTATCTAAACCTTCCTTGTTACAAAGAACTTCCTTAGGTCAAATAGCTTCTTATTTGGGCATTACTCAAGAAACATTAAGTAGAATACGAGCTGAAATTTAATTTTACTGAAATTAATTCCTTTTTTGATAATTGTCAAAAAAATACTGGAAGAACCTTAATAATTTTGTGTCGTAATCTAAACCAAAATTATGAAAAGACCATCAAATGCGTTTATTGCTGCCTCATGGGTAGCGCTATTCACCGGAGCAGTTTCCTACAATATTGGATTGTGGAATGCTGAAATGCCGTTAAATGAAAAAGGATATTATTTTACTGTTTTGATGTACGGTTTGTTTTCTGCCGTATCGTTACAGAAAGCGGTTAGGGATCAGTTAGATGGAATTCCTGTTACCTCCATTTATTATGGTATCAGCTGGTTCTCCACATTGCTTTCTATATTGCTTTTAGTTATCGGATTGTGGAATGCTTCATTATTGTTAAGTGAAAAAGGGTTTTATGCCATGTCATTTGTACTTGCTTTATTTGGGGCAATTGCAGTACAAAAAAATATCCGTGATTGTCAATCGGATACTAATAGTCTTGATAAAAAAGCAGAAAATAATGAACAACTAAGTTAATTGGCTTGAGTTTTAAAACCCTGAATAAAACAATTATTGTTTTATTCAGGGTTTTGTGTTTGCTACATTCTCCTCGTATTATTTTCATAAGAGTGTAATAAATGGAGCCCCCTTTTTAAAAGTTCACTTAGTAATATTTAAGGATTTGTTCTTTAAGCTCCCGTTTTTATTGATGTACACATAGGTGACATCAAATTAATTGTGTTAGTTTATGCTATTCGAGATATTATTCAAATC
>CAIXIP010000232.1 GCA_903919535.1 uncultured Bacteroidota bacterium
AACAGATGGTAAAACCGGGACTTACGTTTCTGATCATAGATTGTATTAAATTGCTTCTGAATTTATTTTTGTCAACATGAAACATATAGCTCTCTTTATTTTCTTTTTTTTATCAGCTACATTTTCGTTTGCTCAAATTTCTGCTCAGGAATATTATAAAAGCGCTTTAATAAATGACTCTCTAAAAGATTATAAAGCTGCATTACTAGACTTGGATAATGCTTTACTTTCGAAACCTGATTATGATAGTGCATTGTGTTTGCAGGGTATTATCAGTTTTAAATCTGGCGAAAATAAATTAGCGATAAAACAATTAAGTCAGGCAGTAAAACTCAATCCAACTTATTTCGAACCCATTTATGCAAGAGGTATTGCCAAAGCGCAATTGAAAGATTATATCGGAGCAATAAAGGATTTTAATAAAGCAATTTCCTTAAAACCTAATTCTGCAAAGGTGTATTATAACAGAGCATTAGCAAAAGGATATATAGGTGATTACACTTCTGCAATTTCTGATCTCGATAAAGCAATTGGCTTGGATGCAAATTATTTAAACGCTTATTACAGCCGTGCTTTCTGGAAAGATATTTCAGGAGATTATGAAGGAGCGGTTACAGATTATAAAAAAGTAATTGAAATGGATTCGAGTTACCGCGAAGCATATATTGGTTTAGCAACAATGATGTATTTGCATGGAGACAAAACACAATCTTGTGAAGTACTCAAAAATGCAGCAGAAAAAGGAAGTATAATGGCTGAAGAATTAACAAATAAATTATGTAATTAAATTTTGAAACAGTTAAAACTATATTTCTTCTTTTCTTTACTGATGTTGATTAAAACTTCATCATCACAAGTTAATGCTGTATTGGCAATTCAAAATGTTCAATGCATGCATACTATGCTAGGAAAAGCAACTGTTACAATAACAAATCCTGTAAATCCTCCATATTCATACCAGTGGAGCAATGGACAAAACTCTTCAGGGAATTCAGCTTTTCTTGAAAATTTAGAAGTGCAAAATTATTTCGTTGTTGTTTCGGATGCAAATGGTTATGATACGATTATACATTTCACTATTCAAGAATTAGAATGTGAAATGGTTCCAGAAATTGTTTTTACACCAAATAGTGATGGATATAATGACACTTGGTACATTTCAAATTCTCAATATTTTCCTAATGCTTTGGTCTTAGTATACAACAGGTGGGGACAAAAAGTTTATGAAAGCACAGGTTTGTATGAAATACCTTGGGATGGTAGAGATATGTTCGGAACTCCTGTACCAGATGCAGCATATTTTTTTCTGGTTTATAAAGACAAAAAAGATGAAAAAGCGCTGAAAAAAGGCAGTGTTTCAATTGTACGATAAATGAAAAAAATAATTTACATACTTCTATTTTTCTTTTTTGCATTGGGATTGCAGGCACAACAATCTGTGCAATATTCTCAGTTCATGATGAATAGGTATGGCTTGAATCCTGCTGTTGCCGGTTATACAAAAGACTGGAATATTATGGTTGGGCGAAGAACTCAATGGCGTGGATTTGCTTATGCTCCTGAAACTAATTTCGCTTCCATAACAAAAGATCTTGGTAAAAAAGGATACAAGCGTTATTGGCATGGAGTAGGGCTGTATGTTGAATCGGATAAGTTTGGTGCATTTATCAACAAATCCGCTTACGGTACGTATGCTATTCATTTAAAATTATCACGTGATTATTATTTGAGTTTTGGGTTAAATGTTGGTATAAAACAAGTGACGGTAAATAATATTTTGTTTGATGCTAATGATCCAGCATTGGCTGTGAAGGATCAGAAGGTACTTCTTTATCCTGACTTTATTCCAGGGCTTTATTTTTATTCGAGAAAAATAGCTGTAGATGTTTCGGTACGTAATCTTTATAAAAACACCTTGGCACAAGGAGGCAAAAAAATAGGTACTCCAACAAAACTAATTCCATCTGCATTTATTACACTTAGCCGAAAGTTTTATTCTCCTAATTATGACTTCACCTATATACCTGCAATTCATGTTCAATCCACGTTTACAAATTTACCTTTAGTGCATTTTAATTGTATGGCATATTATAGAAAACGAGTTGGATTTGGTTTGACTTATCGGATGCATGATGCAGTTTCTGCTATTTTGCAAGTTCGCCTTTTCGATAACCTTGTGATAGGCTTTGCTTATGATTATACTGTTTCGCGATTCAGAGCCGCTCAATCTAACTCTACAGAAATTATGATGGGATTCACTCCTGTTATGAGTACGGATGATTATCAAAACAAAAACAGTGTTGCTGAATGTCCTAAGTTTGAATTCTAATCCTAATAAAAATTTGTGAAAGATTTTCTTAAAAAAGTGTGGCGTTTTACCTGGAAAGCAACAATGTGGTTTTTTATTATCAGCATTGTTTCTGTGATATTTTTTCGTTGGGTGCCCATACCCGTTACTCCGCTAATGCTTACAAGGTGTGTTGAACAGAAGATGGATGGGAAAGATTTGAAACTTAAAAAAGATTGGGTTCCGTTTGAAGAAATTTCCCCTAATCTTCAATTAGCTGTTGTGTGCTCCGAAGATCAAAACTTTATCAAACATAATGGTTTTGATTTTGAAGCCATAGATAAAGCGATGGAGTACAATGAAAACCATAAAAAGACGCGAGGGGCAAGTACGATAAGTCAACAAACAGCAAAAAATGTTTTTTTATGGTCGGGCCGAAGCTGGATTCGTAAAGGTTTTGAAGTATACTTCACTTTTTTGATTGAAACATTCTGGAGCAAGAAACGCATCATGGAAGTGTATTTAAATGTGATTGAAATGGGTGACGGTGTTTATGGTGCTCAAGCAGCATCAAAAAACTTTTTTCATAAAGATGCAAAGTATTTAAGTAAAGGAGAAGCGGCATTAATTGCAGCGGTATTACCAAATCCTTTAAGGTTTTCTGCTGCCAAACCAAGTGGTTATGTATCGCAGCGACAAGGGTGGATCATCCACCAAATGGCACTTTGGGGTGGTGTGTTGAATTATGAAGAGAAGGAAGAGGAATTGAAGTCAAAAAGAAAATAGGAATAAACTAATTTTAATGGTTATCAGATAGGCGAGGAATTATTTACACTTACTTAACTGCTACCACAAATATAAATTAAAAGCGATGAAAGAACTGGCAAATGTTCGGAAATAAGTTTACACCGCTGTGAATAACATTTGCAACTTGCACCATCTCCAAATCTAGCCTAGGTGATGTTATCGGTAGTTGTTTCTTTCGTGTTCAATAATAATTTGAATGTTTCGGCTGCTACTGAATAATTATTTTCTTGTTCAGAATATTATTATTGTTGTCAATGATTTGCACAAAGTAAACACCAGACAGCATTTCTCCTTTTTCTAATACAAGTTGTTTTCCAGAAAAAGTTTGTGATTTAATTTCTTTCCCTAATATGTCCGTTACTTTAATAGTGGTGTTTTTCTGTTCGTTACCAAAACTAACGGTAGTTGAATTGGTAAATGGATTTGGATAAATACTTGTGTTCATTGTTGGATTGAGTAATGAAATTCCTGAATTCAATAAATGAACCCAATTATAGTTAGCAATAACACTTGAACGACCAGTTGAACATTGGTCGCTAATTAATGTGAAATTTAGTGTGTCATGCTGCATTGTAAAAGTATATTTTCCTGTGTCTGATGCGCAGGATGTTGGCGGAATATCAAAGATTGTGAAATTACTTCCGCTTTCCCAATATTTTGAAGTTTGTGTGTAAGTAATATTATCAAAACTCCGCAGTACTTTATTATTCCCAAATTGAAAATATGCAAAAATGGTGTTTGAATTATCATATACAGTCCAAGTCGTATTAGGAAGTATTTGGGCGAAAATGTTTAAGCAGTTCATTGAAATAATAATTAATATCAAAGTGATTTTCTTTTTCATTTTCTTTTTACGTTGTCGCCACTTTTGTTTATTAGTCCTTCGTTTCTTTAAGTAGGTTCTGTCGCCACTAAAGGTACTCACGATTACCCCTAACGGTTTTCAGCTAGGCGAGGTGCGGAATGTTTTACACTTAACTAACTGTTACCACAAATATAAATTAAAAGCGATGAAGGAACTGGCAAATGTTCGGAAATAAATTTATACCGCTGTGAAAAACATTTGCAACATGCACCATCTCCGCATTTCGGCCTAGGTGATGTTACAGGCTGGTATTCTTTCTACGCTAATTTAAATTTATCAAATAAGTTAGTGTATCACCTTTTGCAATATATTTCTTTTCACTATGATTTACATAAACTGACGGAGTATTATAATTTTGAACCCAGCTAACAACAATACTATCGTTTCCTTTTACTCGATAGACACCTTGTAATCTGTCGAATGGGTAATTGGGTACATCCAAAGCAATTGAGTTGCTATAATCAACAATAAAATCAGCATAATCTGTTATTGAAGAAGATGTTTTGTGTAAATTAATTTTCAAATAGGCAAATGGTGGTAGAACAAAATCTTTCGTGATATTTTTAGTTGGCAGTCCATTACCGGCTATCCCGCTGTACATGTTATTTACACAATATGTCGGTTTGCAATAAACTCTATATAAATAATTCAACCTCATAAAAAAAGATAAATTGTAATGTCCATTTGCATCGGTAATTGAGCTGTCTATGATAGTTGGGTTAGTCTTGGAGTTCATTCCTGATTTAGTACTGCTTTCTAGATAAACAGCTATATTAGGAAATGGTAAACCTGTACCTTTTTCAGTAACGGTGCCGTCAATTTGACTTTTCCCTATTTTTTTGCAACTAGTAATTGCAATAAAAATACAACCCAATAATACTAAAAAGATTTTCCTCATATTCGTGTTTTTCTATACTTGCCTGTAACTATTGGCTAAGCGAGATAAAATTATAAAACATTCGCTTATCTTGCTATCCATTGTTGTATAAGAGCAATAGAATTATTCTTTTGTAAGAGTTTATAATACCTTGCAAATGCTTGTAATCATTTAGCAGAGTATTATTTGTTAATACAAAACCCTGCATTTTGGCAATAATGCTTTCAATATTGCAATATCGTATTCCTTAAAATAATTGCCTCTTAAATCAAGCAATTCAAGATTCTTTAGCATGCAAATATTGTCAGAAATTGCAGTTAGCTTATTACTCTGCAACGAAAGATATTTTAGGTTTTTTAATTTGAATATACTTTTGGGTAATTCACTTATTGAATTATTATCCAAAGCTAAAATCTCAAGAGAACTTATTTTGCTGATGCCTTTCGGGACTTTGTTCAACCCACACATTGCAAAAGTCAAACTTTTTAGTTTTTTTAATTCTGCAAATGAACTTGGCAAAGTGTCAAGTTTAGTATTAAATAATAATAAACTATTAAGGTTGGCTAAATAGCCAAAAGTATTTGGAAAATAAAATGTATCAACTTTGTTGTTCTGTATTTCAAGTGCTTTAAGTTTACCTAAATAAACAAAATCACTTGTGAGTGAATCTAAATTTGTACTGTGTAAATGTAGTTCGGTAAGTTGTGAGAGATTACTAAAGTCCTTTGGCAATGAAGTGAGTGGGTTGCCAATACTTGCAAAATAAATAAGGTTTGTGAGCTCCTTAAATCCTTCAGGTAATTGTGTTAAACTATTGTTTGAAAGTTGTAATACTTGAGTTTGTGTTAGCTTCCCAAATTTTGGTGCAAGTTTAGGGTCAAATATCTGGTTATCTATTTTTACTTTGTAAGCTATTTTTGCATCGAGTAATGCATCTTTCAAATTGGTATATGTTGCTCCCGGAGGTCCATATTTTTCAAATGGATTAACATCATCTTGTGCTTTCGAAAACGTGTAAATAAAAACGAAAGCGGATAGAAAGAGGATACGCATGATACTATATTGTTTGCAATTTTTTAATAGAATTTTAGAACACAATAAAAGATTCTGTTTTTGCCAATTATCTTATTTCGACCAGAGGGAGAAATCTCTTTGTAAGATAAATTTCATTGTGATTTATCCGCCTGGTCAAGTTAGATTTAATGCGCAGCGCCTTCAAACTGGTCTGCTCCAGGAAGCAAATCAGCTAATTTCTGCGGACTATGAATTAAAATTGGAATATGTTGAGGACAGATCCAAAATTCTGTTTCTTTAAAAATAAAGGAAGTTAATGGAATCTCATTATGAGATTTTTTGCATACGATACATTCTTTCATATTGTTTTTTTCATTTATAATTTAATACAAAATAAACATTTTTATTTAATTATTGTTTTTTTAGGTGCTAGCTCACCTATTTCAACAAACTCAATATAACCTGCGCGCTAAAGATTTGAGGGAGATAGCCCTGTCCTTATGTCTAAGTTTTTTGTTAATATAATATCGCATTTTATTGCAACATCAATTTTGTAATAAGCTCATTGTTGTTAGTTTTTACTTTCAAAAAGTAAATTCCGCTTGAAAGATTCAAGTCGTATTTGTTGATCACTAATTGATGTTTTCCACTTAGCTGATTTTGTTGAGGTGTGATAATAATTTCCTTTCCAAGTATTTCAACAAGCGAAATTGAAACGGTATTGTTTGCCTGCAAATTATATTCGATGGTTGTGCTTTCATTAAAAGGATTTGGAAAGGCAATCAAATTAAGTTCATTTGCAACATCATTAATTCCTGTTGCTAACAAAACCAATTGTCCATCGCTAGTCGCAACAGTCGATAATAATCCTGCTCCATCTTCTGATTTAATACTGAAATAATAATGTTGCCCCGATGTTAATGATAAGCCGGTTTTTGTAATTGTTGTATTTAAATTAGTGCTAGTCCAATTCACGATATCTGTTGCTCCTGAAGAAGTTCCAATAGCATACCAATAATTTACAACATCCGAATTCGGATCAGCACATGTTGTCCAGTTTGCAGATAATTGAGTTAATGAATAAGTTGTATCTATATCTGTAGCTATTCCATCACTCACTAGAGCGCTTGAAGGGGTTGTCCAATCAACATTTACATCCTGAAATGCTACAGTAGATAAATTTCCTGTTACATCTTTTGTGATTGATTTTATTCTGCATGATGGAGTTGTTGGATTCGTATTCTGATAACGAACATCATTTGTTGATGCAGCTCCAACACTTACTGTAACTGAAGGTAATCGTGAACGATATACTTTTAGATCATTCACTAGATAATCACAATTCCCACTTCTGAAAGAAATTGCATTCCCGTTCGCCAAAGGAGTAGGGTCTGTCCAGCTACCGACAAAAATATTATTTTGGTACAAATCCATTTTCCCTGAAACACGATCATAAAGAATTTTATAATCGTACCAAGTATTTGCAGCTACTGTCATTGGAACAGTATTTACTAAAGAAAAAGTGTTGGCTGTAACTTTATAAAATTCACAAACACTTTGATCTACTCTGAACCATAAGAAATAGGAGTTTCCTCGATTTGTTTGTGTTGCATCATCACAGAAAAAATGAAATCCTGCTCGTCTGTTTGTTCCTGTACCACTTATTTTCCCTTGCCAGTTATATAAATATCTATTCGATAAATTTTGAGTAAGCGGTGCGTAAATATTTGTATTGGTAGCAGTTGTTGATTGGTCACTCTGCTCTAAGAATCCACCATTTATTGCCCATGTACCATTTGCAATTGTCCAGTCAGGATGAATGGCAAGGTCAAAATTGTCGCTAAAAAATCCATTGCCATTATTTGCTCTCCATTCTGTTCCATTGTATTCGAGCACTTGATAAAAACTTTTTTCTATTCCTGAACCTCCCGCATTATCCGCATCAGTAAATGTACTTGTGAAATTTTGTGTTACCCAATTTGTTGGAGCAATAACTTGTGTTGTCGGATTCACAATGTCGATAGCTGCCAAACTGCAATTCCATATTGCCTGATAACCGGCTGCTTGTATTGCACCATCCGATTTGTATCGAATTGTTAATGAACCCGAAGTAGAACTTACAATACCAGGGCTATTTGTTCCTGTGTAAAATCCTATTAGTGGTGCTGCAGTACTGGAACCATTGTAGATCCAAAGTGTGTCATAATTTAATTCTGTTGCGAAGGAAGAAAAATTTAATGTTACACCTGTCGAACCTGTTGGTGATATAGTGTAGGTGTAATTTTCATTAGCATTATAATCTCTGTTCGGCCCACCCATATCGTAAATAGTATCAGTACAAGGAACTGTAGCGCAATCGGTGAATTTATTTTGTATCAGGTTCCAGAAATCACTATAACCATTATCGTAACCTAGTGCCCAGATTCCGATTCCGCCAATTCCGTATTGATTAACAATGTCGAATCGTTTGCTCATACTTGCTGCATCATCAATAAAACATTGCCAGTTAACACCGCTTCTCACGGACGGATACCAACTAGAAAAACTATTTGCATCCCAATGGCGGGATGAATAATAGCCGTTGCTGTTTGCCCTGAATGCATTGTAAATTACAGAACTTGTGCCTGCACCTGTAGTGCTGCTGGGTGTAGTTGCCGCTGTGGTTGCCCATTCGCGACCGTAATAGGGGAGCCCCAATAATAATTTTGATTTGGATGCTCCTTGTTTTAAATAATAAGTGATTGATTTTGTAAGTGTATAATTATAAGAAGTCTGAAAATTATACAATGGGTCTTCGGGTCCAGCAGTGGTGCTTCCGCTGTAATAATAATCGTAACCCATAATAATAAATAGATCGACATATGGATTTAATGCTGGCATATCAAACGCTGTGCTCCAATCAACTGAATACAACGCAACACTTACTTCCGAACCCGGAATAGCAGCATGCATCTGATTGCAAAGGTTGATCATAAAGGCTGTGAAGCCAGCTTTGTGTGAAGCGCCCATTCCTTCAAAATCAATATTTACTCCATGTGCATTTCGCTGTTGAACGGCACTAATTAAATTGGTGATAAGTGTTTGTTGTGATGTAGAACTTGCAAAAAATGCAGTGTGCCCGCTGAATAATGTGGCACATAATGTTACGTTTACTCCATTTGCCTGGGCTGTTGAAACAACTGTTGCTGTTGACCAACTATGCGTGTTTGTTGCTGCACCGGTTGCCGAATTTACTTCATAAGCAAAATAACACAGGTCTGTTAATCCGTTCCAATCGTAATTTGTTTGTAAACCATTGCTCCAGTATGGATGCCAGCCATACACACGTTTGTTTAAGTTACACGCACGTGAGCCACTTTTTTGTCCTCCTTCAAAGCGACTTGTTTGGGCTATCCCAGTTTGAACTTCACGCAAACTGTCCCATTGTGCATCGGTACTTAAATTGTATTGCGCATATTTTTCTGCTTCTTCCTGGTGAATGGATTTATGAATTTCATTTTTATTTTGTGCAAAACAAATATGAGTTGCAATAGAAAGAAGTAGGAGAATATTTTTTTTCATTTAGGGGAGATAATTAAATTATTTCAAAACCACTTTAAGTGTTTTAAGATCTTTTTCTGTTTTTATTTTTATAAAATATATTCCTTTGGCAATTTGTAATTCATTTGAATTTATTGTCAATTCATGCTTTCCGGATGCTTGATTAGGATTGTTATATAAAGTAATTTCTTTTCCTAATACATCAACTAATGAAATGTTGATCTTTGAATTTTCATTTAAATTGTAACTAAAATTTGTTGTGTTTGAAAATGGATTCGGTGAAATAGAAATTGTATTTAAGCCATCTTGTTCAGATATTCCTAACCCTAATTGTACAGTTTGTCCATTACTCGTAAATACTGTAGATAGCAATCCTGCTCCATCTTCAGACTTAACACTGAAATAATAAATTTGTCCGTTTACTAAACTTAAACCTGTTACAGTTGCGTTTCTGTTGAACCAATTGTCTGTCCATGTTTTGATATTTGTTGCGCCTGGTGTTGTTCCTATTGCATACCAATAGCGACTAATAGCCGAATTAATATCTGCAGCAGCACTCCAGTTAGCGGATAAAGTTGTTGCAGAATTAGTAAATGTTATGTCAGTTCCTGTTCCATCATTGATAGTATCAACTGCGCTTGGTGTTGTCCAGTCGATATTAAGATTCTGATAAAAAATAGCAGATAAGTTTTTTGCAGAATCAGCACAAATAGATTTTATTTTTGCAGAAGAAGTAGTAGGGTTAATGTTTTGATATCGAATGTCGTTTGTTGCTGCTGCACCAACAGATATTAACGCTGATGCAGAACGTGAACGATAAACTTTTAATTCGTTGATCGCAAAATTTGCATTTCCGCTACGGAATGAAATTGCATTTCCTGCAGCGTAAGGAGATGTATCGGTCCAACTTGTTACGAATGAATTATCTCTGTAAATAGAAATTTTCCCTGTGATTCGGTCGTAAATAATTTTATAATCATACCATTGTCCGGCAATGGTAGTGAACGGAATATTTACTACCGGGGATCCAAATGCATCACTTACTACTTTGTAAATTTGTAACAAACCATCATCTACTCGTAACCATACAAAGTAAGAATTTCCTCGATTAGTCAAGCTACCGTTGTCACAGAAAAAATGAAACCCTGCGCGTTTGGTTGTTCCTGTTCCATCTATTTTTCCATAGAAATTATATAAATATCTGTTGGATAAAGTTTGGTTTAAAGAAGCATAAATATTGCTATTTCCGTTTGTTTCATCACTTTGGTAAAGTGCTCCTGAATTAATACTCCATGTGCCTCCTGGAGTAACATTACCCACAGTCCAATCAGGATGAATAGCATTATCAAAATTATCTGCAAAAAATCCATTGTTTGAATTTGCACGCCATTCAGTTCCATTATAATCAATTACCTGATAATAACTTTTTTCTAATCCACTGCCGCCAACATTGTCGGCATCATTAAAAGTTGCAGTGAAACTTGTAGTTTCCCATGAATTGGGAGGGTTAACGGAAGTTATAGGAGCAATGCTATCAGCAGATGTTGCTATTACTGCGTTACTTGTCCAGTTAGCAACCCACCCTGCGGCATTGGTTGCACAATCAGATCGAAATTCCAGAAGCATTGATCCTCCGCTGGATGTGATGGTGCCAGGATTTGTTGTTCCTGTGTATTGTCCCAATAATGGTGACGAAGTAGTTGCACCATCATAAATAAATAAATAATCCCAATTTAATTCTGTGTTGAAAGATGTGAAATTTAAAGTAACAGATGTAGCACCAGTGGGTTTAATAAGTGTTAATGTGCGTTGATCATCTGTGTAGTTAGCTGTGCTTCCCCCATTATCAGTATTAGTTCCGGTGGAAGTGGTAACTGTAGTGATAGTTGGATTATTATTTATAAGCAAATAATAATAAGCCCAATTCCAATTTGGTCCGGGATCATTATGTGTTTGATTGGGATACATCTGATGTCCTTTTATTTTTGTGCAAGCACCTATTCCACATTGTGTGCTACTGCCCGAACATCCTGGCCCGAAATAAGTTCTTAACGGATTTATTCCATAACCGCTGTTACAGATATCACGAACCAAAGCTGCAGAAGCAGTATACATTGCTGTTGTGTACCATCCAGTTTGTGCAACATAACCTTCGTGTTCAAAACCTATTGTATACGGATTTTCAGTTCCAACATGCCATGCTTTGTTAGCTTCCAAAACCATTTGTGTTACTTGTCCTGTTTTGCTTAACACATAATGTGCGGAAACTTGTGCTGTGGTATTTTGAAACCAGGAGATGCATCCTGCGTAAGTTCCTTCTACATCATGAATTGTTATTGCGGAAATTGCAAGTGATCTGCCAACGGTATAATTAGTGCTTGCAGCAGCAACCCAGGCTGCTGGAGCGTAATCAGCAGATAAAACAGATTTGTTTTTGAACTGCTGTCCACTTTTATTATAAACGTTTTCATTTGTTACAATAACTGTTGTTGAGCTAAGAATAGCATAGTTTTCAGTGCCAAATATTTTTTCAAGGTCAATAGAATAAAGAGGAAAGCCGTATTGTTGCTGATAATCAAAGTTTGTTAGAAAATTCAAATAACCATAAAGCTGAGTTTGTGAAGCGAAATTTTGACCAACTGTTTTTTGTGGTAATTCACTTAAGTAAATCAAAATTGGAATTTGAGATTCAATATCATTTGCTGTAATATTCAATAAGTTTTTTGTTGCAGCATATGCATCTGCATACGCCAAAATATTTTTTTCAGGATCTGTTATTATTTCATTAACACTTATACCTGAAAGGGTAGAAACTGTGATGAGATTATTTGCGAAATAATTTTGCCCGTCCAATGTAAGTCCCATTACACCATATGCATTTGGGATTCCAATACAACTTTCTGATTGTGAAGAAGTGTGTTCAATGTGATTGAATTGAGTATTGTAAAATGAAACAGCTTCTAAAATACCTTTAGGTATTTCAGGATGCAATTGATACGCTTTATTAAAAGAAGCTGAATAGTTATTTGGAATAATGTCATTTGCGCTGATTCTGTTACATGCAAATGCCAATACTAGGAGTAGTAGTTTTTTTTTCATTCGTGTTTTGTTTGAGTATTATCCAATAGTAAAGATAACAAAACACGTGAATCCCACAACTAAAAGAGAAATAAAAAGTGTTAGTTTTCTTCAATTACATCAAGTATTTTTTCGAATTTTTTATCATCGAATTTTCCTGAAGTTGCATATTTTATTTTTCCTGTTTTATCTAAAACGAAAAAGTAGGGAATGTCTTTTTTTTCGAAATCTAATTCTTCTTTGTAAGTTTTTCCACCTTCATAAAATAAAAGATAGGAATACAATTCCTTATCGGTTGCGTCTTTTATTTTTTGTTTCGATGATTTACTTGTCAGCTGGTTTAATCCGGTGAACATCGGGATGAAATATAAATTTATATCATAATCAATTCCAACATCAAAAACATCCGCTTTTGAGCGATCAACTTTGCCAATAAATTTATTGTAAACAGGACTTATCCATGTTTTAAGGTCTTTTTCGGCTGCATTGCTAAATGCCATTCCTATCAAAGTGTATTTCCCTTTTGTTTCTTCAGGAATGTTTACTTTTTCACCATTATAATTTTCGCATTGCATGGTCGGAAATGTTTTTCCGATAATTTCAGCGGAAGGTTTGTATGCAAATGAAATGGCAGCGATAGCGATGATTGATATAATGATCTTTTTCATTGTGATTTTTTATTTTAAAATTTCAGGTAATTTTTCTTTTGTTAACTCGCTTCCTGCAATTTTTAATAGAAATACAGCTTTCCCATTATCAAAATCATGTTTCATCTCCTCTTTTAAAACCTGCATAAGTAAATCGTATTCACCAAAAAGCATGGTACTCAATCCACTAACTTCAACGCGAATATTCTTATTTTGTTTAACACGTTGAATAAAATCAATTACTTTTTTTTCGTAGCCGTCTGTAAGGGCATACATGCTTATTTCTATCGTTGCGATCATTTTTTTATTTATTTAGTTCAGCAAAAACTTTATCTGCTTTGAATTTTTTTGCCGCTTTCCCTTTGCGGATAATTTTAATATGAATAATGGTATCACCTTGTTGTGTTGCGGTTACGATATCTTGTCCTGTTATTACATGACCAAATATGGTATGGTGTCCGTCCAGCCATGGAGTAGCAACATGTGTGATGAAAAATTGTGATCCATTTGTTCCCGGACCAGCATTTGCCATTGCCAAAATTCCAGGACCCGTAAATTTGAATTCAGGAACGATTTCATCTTTAAATTTATAACCAGGGCCACCTGTTCCATTACCTAGAGGGTCGCCACCTTGAATCATGAAATTAGGGATTACCCGATGAAATTTTAAGCTGTCATAAAAACGAACACCTTCTTTTTTTGCTGTATTTTTTATTTTCCCTTCAGATAGCCCAACGAAGTTCGCAACTGTTAAAGGAACTTTTTCAAATTCTAATTGAAGTAAAATAACGCCTCGGTTAGTCGTGATCTCTGCATATAGTCCTTTTTCGAGCTTTTGTTTTTTGTCTTTCGAGAAGGAAGTAAGGGATAGAAACAATAGGGTAATTGCAAAAAATGTTTTTTTCATAATACATGTTTTTAAATTGGAACGTAAATGTAAAATTCAGCCGCTGATAATGCAATTTTTAAACCAAAAGTTTTTTCTTTTTTTCATATCTGATATTCTTTGTTGTATGAGGAATTAGCAGATGTTAATAAAACTTTAAATCTTTTTCAAGCCGAACTCATTTCCCATGTTATTTTAGGGACGTTGAATTTTGTGTTTTTAATTCAAATTGATTTAACGAAACTATTTTAAATCTCTCTTAATGATCAAAAAAAATATTCTTTTTATTCTGATTGTCTTAAATTCTTCAATTGGATTTTCTCAAAAAAAATCTTCTGACAAACCAAAAGCTGGACTAGATTTTAATTGCAAAGAGGCTGAAGTTGCATTAATTGCCGTTTTAAACAAATTGCGTGTTGAAAACAATCTGGATTCGATAAGTTACGATGAAACACTTGCAAAAGCTAGTGAAATTCAAGCCGCTAATATGGCAAAAAATGGGAAAGCGGAATTGTCTAATAGTAAAGGGAAATACAAAACAACTTCCAAACGTGTTATCGCAGTGGGAGGCACAAACAAAGCTGAAGAACTTGTTCTTGGAACAAGTATCGTAAAAGGAAAAGCATCTATGAGTGGCCAGGAATTTGCGGAAACAGCATTTTACAAATGGCGCACAGGTAAAAAGCAACAAGCAATCATAAAAAATCCTGAATATTTATTTGCAAGTCCTACAGTTATTCTTGATGAAACAGGTAAAAAGGCTTATGTATCAATTGTATTCGGTAGCTATAAAAGTTTTAACACCGGAGCCGATAAGAAAAAAGAACTTCCCGTTCCTTACACTTCAAAAAATAAGAAATTGAAGGCTCCTGAAGAACGAAGTTGCAATAGCTGTAAAAAATTCAAGGATTATGAAGGATTAGCAAACGGACTTTATGTTGAAAACGGAAAAATATATATTAAGTACGATAATTTAAAAGCACTAGGTAAATTTATTCGTAAGCCAAAAGATGGTTTGGCGGTTGACATTGTTCAGCGTGCCCAATATGAAAAAACAGATTATACCATTATGGATAATAATCTGCAAACAAAAGGAATACTCTTAAAAACGGTTACAAAAAGCAAATTGTATAGTAAAAATCGTATCAAGGACGAGAAGAAGGGGAAGCGAATTATCAAGCCTACAAAATTAGATGTTCAATTAGGAGAATTGCCTTCAAAATTAAAAGGCGAATATGAATTGAATTTGTTGGTAGTGCAAAGTGGGAAGTTGTGTAAAACAATAATAAAATCAAATATTGAACAGGGTGATCAGGCTTCAAATACTCCCCTTACCATGTTATTAATGCCAGATACTGTTTCGTATTTTAAGCCTCCATTTGAGCCGAAATCGGAGTCTAATTTATTAAGTTTTGTGGTTCCTTTCGAGAAGAATAAATTTGATTATAAGGAAGAGGATATGGCTCCTTTTTTAAATGCTTTGCAGGAACCTGATTTCTTTATTGAAGGTTTGTATATTACTGCCTATTCATCCATTGAAGGAGATGCTTCAGCAAATGAAAAGTTGCAAAAAAAACGCGCTGAAAGCATTATCACTGCGTTGTCGAAAATTCAAAAAGAAGGAGTAGTAACAAAAGTGAAAACAAGCGATTCGTGGAATTTGTTTCAGATGGAGATGGAAGGCGAGCAATACGATTACCTTACAAAGTTGACCAAAGAAAAAGCCGTTAAAGAGATCAATACAAAAGAAGGTTTGTCGGCCGAATTGGAGCCTGTTTTGGCGAGAGAGCGTTTTGCACAAATCGTATTGGATATTACGTATGATATCACAGGACCAAAAGAAGAAAAGTTTTCGGTAAGTAAATTTAATCAGGCCGTAAAAAAATCAGATGTTAAATTAGGATATAAGATTCAATACTATATTGGAAAACAAATGCGTGAAAAAAAATATACTAGCGAAGCTTTAACAAAATTAGAGATTCCGAATGAAGCAAAGTTTTCGGGATTATTAAATAATCAGGTAGTGTTGCATTCAATGAATAATAATAATGTTGCTGAGGATGAAGATTATGAACAGATGAAAAAATTGCTTGCTCTTGATCCGAGTAATAATTATATCGGTTTCAATAGTTTATTTTGTTCTGTTAAATTGGATAGCAGCATAGGCGATAGTAAAGCTCAGGTTGAAATGCAGAAGCGTATCGATGCTTTGTATATAACAGAAATTCCAAAGAAATACGTTGATGCATTAAATATCGAATGGCAATTTAAAATCATTGAAGCGATGGACACAGTCACCGGTGCTGAAATGGTGATTCAAAATTGCATCGAAAAAATCAAATCATTTTACAATATTAAAGAATCAACCTGGCAAAATAATCTGAAGCTATCTTATGTTTTTGCGAGGTTTAAGGATTATAAATATGCAGCAAACATTCTTGAAACATTTGTGAAACAAGACAATGTTAACGAGCAAGTTGTTTTTGCATATGCATCATACTGTGCAAAAATGCCGGAATTGTTTCAGTCAAGAACTTTTGTTTTGGCTTTGAAAAAGGCAGATAAATTAAACCATGAACGTTTTTGTAAATTAATAGGTGCTCCAAATTTAACTTTTCAAGTCCTTGATAATCCTTTTGCAAAAGAAGAATATAATAAAGTAAAATGTAATTAGAATTTTTATTAAAACTAAAAAGAACAATTATGACAGAAGAAAAACGCAAAGAACGCAATGAACAAAAACTATTGGAACTTTATCCTTCATTTAGGACTCGATTAAAAAAAGTGATAATCGACCTTGAAGGCCGAGGGTTTCGTCCACGAATTCAGGATGCATGGCGCAGTCCAGAAGATCAGCTAACGGCATTTAATACAGGGCATTCAAAATTAAAATATGGCTTTCATAATGTAACAGGTGCGAATGGTGCAAAAGAGTCGTTGGCTGTAGATATGCTTGATGATGATTTCCCTTTAAACTCTCGCTTAGAGTATCTTCTAAATCTAGCTGATGCAACTCGAAAACAAGGTTTGCAAACTGGTATAAGTTGGGGATTGCCATCTGCATTGGCAAAAGGAATTGAAACTGTAATTGCAAATAAAGATTGGAAAGCGAAAGTGAAAATTGGTTGGGATCCAACTCATGTTGAACCAATTGGAATTGCTGCCGCAGAAGCCAAATTAGGTAAGAGACCAAAGTAAAATATGCATCTCTGAATAAATCGAGAGGTCTTATTATTCATTACTTCAAATTGAATAATAAGATTTCTCACGTTATCGAAGTGGTATCTAATAGATTCTATCCAAACATTTTGCCCGGATTTAAAATTCCTTTAGGGTCAAAAACATTTTTGATATTGCGTTGAAGTTCAAGTGTCTTTTCTGAAAATACAATATTCACATATTCTTGTTGAACCAAACCTATACCATGCTCTCCGCTGATAGTGCCACCTAATTTTTTGCAGAGTGTAAATATTTCTGCGATGGCTTTTTTTATATAATTGCCATTCCATTGTTCATTAGTTAGGTCGCCTTTTATTAAACGAATATGCAAGTTGCCATCACCTGCATGTCCATAACAAACGGTTTTAAAATTGTATCTTCTTCCAACATCTTTTACTCCTTTTACCAATTTTGGTAATTCAGCACGTGGTACAACAGTGTCTTGTTCTTTGCTGATGGCATTGGCTTTTACAGCTTCATTTATTTTTCTTCGTAGTTTCCAAAGTTCTTCTTTTTGTGCTGCACTCTCGGCAAATAATATATCCGCAACATTGTATTTCGACATTAAATCAGAAATGGCTTCCATCTCTTTCATCAACACATCCATATCATTGCCATCTACTTCAATTAATAAATGAGCTTGAATATCATCTTCTAATTTTACAATCGTACTTGAAACATATTTGCATACATAATCCAATGCATCACGTTCCATTAATTCAAGAGTGCTTGGTGTAAACCCCGAACGGAATACTTCACTCACTGCTTCACAGGCTTCATCCAGACTTCGAAACGGAACCAATATCAATAAATCGTATTTAGGGTGTGGTATAAGTTTTACAATTATTTTTGTAACAATTCCTAGTGTACCTTCGCTTCCAACCATTAATTGCGTTAAGTTGTATCCAGTAGAATTTTTTAAGGTGTTAGCTCCTGTGTAAATAATTTCTCCGGTTGGTAACACTACTTCTAAATTAAGAATGTAATCTTTAGTTGTTCCATATTTCACACACTTCGGGCCACCGCTGCTTTCAGCAACATTGCCACCTAAAAAACAACTTCCTTTACTAGCAGGATCAGGAGGGTAGAATAAACCTTTTTCTTTTACTGCATTTTGAAATTCTTCATTAATAACTCCAGGCTCAACAGTTGCTTGCAAATTTCGTTCATCAATTTCAATAATTTTATTAAATCGTTCCATCGATAAACTTATTCCGGAATGAATTGGCAATGCACCACCGCTTAATCCTGTCCCTGCTCCTCGTGGTGTAACAGAAATATATTCGGTATTTGCAAGTTTTAAAATTTCAGAAACTTCCTGAGTGTTTTTTGGCTTTACAACAACTTCAGGTTTGAAAAGTAGATTCTCTGTCTCATCTCTTCCGTATTTTTCAAGACTTTCAGAATCAAATAAAACATAAGTTTCTCCAACAATATTTTTTAATTGAATGATTATCTCGTTTGTGATTTTTTTGAATTGCATAAATTATTTTTATTTTTTGCTTCTCAAAATTAAATTTATTCTGCGAAGTTGCAGTGAATTATTTATACACAGCTGTCATTTCGAACGAAGGTAGAAATCTTATTTTTGGTATATATTTATTTGTATCATAAAATAGGATTTTGCACATTAGTTCGCCTTATTTGATAACAATTGTTAACAATAATTTGATTTTAAATTAAGAAAACCATGAGATTTTATTGTTAAATTTGTTGTGTAAAAAATTGAAAGTGAATATCCTACAAGAATTTCGATAGCCCTTATCGAAATATTCCGAAACCACTTTATTTCATTTATAATAATTACGCAAAAGAATTTCTTTAAAAGTTCTTCAAAGCATAAAAATGAATAAAGCAACAGGTCATATCAAAAAAATCGCATACTGTTTTGTGCTATTCATTTGCTTGCAATCGTTTGCTGTTAAAGCCCAAATTCCAACCAGCTGTTTTGAAATAGAAAGTGTTTTAGTTGATGGTTGCGATGGTCCGTTGGAAGGACAAAATGAAATGGTCCGCTTTGTTGTTGGGAACACATCCTTGAATTCTGCAAATTTATCTGTGAGTTGGCCCAATACAGGTAATGCTTGGTTAGGGATTTGTCAGAATGCTAGCACAGCAGCAGCTGTTGCGCAAATTAATGCTACAATTACAATGTGTGGTTATTTGAAAGAACCAACAGCAGGAGTATTGCCGGCTGGTTCCAAAGTTATATTGGTAACCAGCACAGCATTTAATCCTTTAGCGCAAAGCTTTACAAACTTAAGTGATACTCTGTATATAATTTTTCAATGTTCAGGAAATACAGCAGGACATTTTGCAAACTTCGGAACAGGAACAAGAACATTAACTATGACTTTTTCTTCACCAGCAGCTTGTTCAGATGTCGTGACATATAACAGAGCATTATTAACAACCCAAAGTGGAGCCTTCGGTGCCCAGGATGGTGGTGCTGTTGAGTTTTCCTGGAGCGGCACTGCAACATATGTTAATATGGGTTGTCAGGCGCCTTTTATACCTTTAACCGTTGATGCAGGTCCTTCGATTACAATTTGTGCAGGAGGCGCTTCACTGCAAGGTTCCATAACTGGAACAACGAGTAGCTTTTTTTGGCAAGGTGGAAGTGGAACATTTTCTAATCCAAATTCATTAACTACAACATATACCCCATCTGCATCTGAATCAGGAGCTTTAATTTTAACCTTAGGAGCGATAACTACTTGTCATGATACAATTCTTGATTCAGTTACTGTAACAATTAGTTCTATTTCGCCACCGACAGCAAACTCTGTTTCATACTGTCAGGGAGCAATATCTTCTGCACTTGCGGCAACTGGCACAAATTTGCTATGGTACACTTCTTCAATTGGAGGCGTTGGTTCTTCTATCGCTCCAACACCATCTTCAGCAGTTGCGGGTACAACAAATTATTATGTTACTCAAACAAATAATGGTTGCGAAAGTGCAAGGACAATACTTACTGTAACCGTTAATCCTTTACCTATTGCGAATGCCGGATTAGATAAAAATATTCCCTGTGGAGTAGCATCAGTTATTTTAAACGGATCATCAAGTACAGCAAATACATCTTATAATTGGATCGGACCCGGAATACTATCTAATGGTAATTCATTGAATCCTGCAGTAAATTCTGCAGGAACATATTATTTAACAGTTTCAACAGTAAATTCGTGTTCCTCTATTGATTCAGTAATTGTCACTCAATCATCTTCACTTAATGTAACAACCTCTGTTACACCTGTTACTTGTTTTGGTGCTAGTGATGGAACAGCATCTGCAACTGTAACAAATGGTGTGGCCCCTTATTCTTATTCGTGGTCTCCTTCAGGCGGATCATCAGTAAATGCAAATGGTCTTTCTTTTGGGAATTATACCATCACAGTTACGGATCAGAATTTATGTGTTGCAACTGCAACTGCAAATATTATCCAGCCTCCTGCAATCATTGCATCAATTGTAAATACGCCTGTAACTTGCTATAATGGAAATAATGGAGCTGCAACAGTAACACCTTCTGGAGGAACTATTCCTTATTTATATTCCTGGAGTCCCTCAGGTGGATCAGGCGCCACTGCTTCAAATCTAATTGCAGGAACATATACTGTAACTGTTAACGATGCTCATGGATGTATATTTACTTCTTCTTCAATTGTTATTACTCAGCCAAGCACGATTTTAGCAGCAACAACAACAAATACTTCTTCTACATGTGGTCAAAATAATGGTTCAGCATCAGTTTTTCCAACCGGTGGAACCTCCCCATACACATATTCATGGTCTCCCTTGGGAGGGAATGCAGCAAATGCAACAGGACTATTACAAGGAATCTATTCAGTTATGGTAGCAGATGCAAATAGCTGTACAATAATGGTGAACACAACAATTACAAATTTATCTTCTATCGCTGCATCTGTTTCAACTTCTCCTTTAAATTGTTTTGGAGATACTACAGGAACAGCCTCAGTGACAGTGACTGGAAGCACTTCGTATTCTATTTTATGGAACACCGGACAAACAATTCCTAACCTAGTGAATTTAAGTGCAGGTAATTATTGTGTTACTGTTGTTGATGCAGGTGGTTGCCGTGATTCAGCGTGTGCTATAATTACTAATCCTCTTCAAATAAATGCGGACTTTACTAGTAATTTAACAGTAACAGATATTTACAATACAGAAATCCATTTTATGGAGCAATCCTCTGCGACAGTTAACAATTGGATCTGGAATTTTGGAGATGCTACATTTTCAAATAGTCAAGCTCCTGTTCATACCTATAATGGTGTAGGCGTTTATCCTGTAACACTTATTGTTACGAATCCACAAGGTTGTGCAGATACTATTGTTCATGATATTATTATAAAAGATGCATTTACCTTTTACGCACCCAATTCGTTTACACCGAATGATAATTTAAATAATGATATTTTTCTTCCAGTAGGAACAGGGTGGGATCCGCAATCTTATCAATTATCAATTTTTGACCGCTGGGGGAATTTGTGTTTTACAACATCTGACCCTTATAAAGGTTGGGATGGTAAAGTGAATAAGTCTTCAGCCATGGCGCAGATTGATGTTTATGTATGGAAAGTGCAAGTTTCTGATATGTCTAAAAATTTCCATTATTACATTGGGTCGGTTACATTGTTTCCATAATAAAAGTTTTAATCATAAATTGTTTTCGCAAAAAAATGCCCCTTTCATGAAAGGGGCATTTTTAATTATATAACTTATCATATTATAAGTTGCTCACACAAAAAAATTATTTTTTTATTTCATCTTTTTTAGATGCATCTGCACTGCAGCTTTTTTTACATGATTTTTCTTTTCCTGTCGGGCAATCTTTTGGGTCACATTTTCCAGATTGTAAGTTTGTTGCGCAATCTTTTGGTTCGCATTTTTTACCTTTAGCATCTGTAGAACATTCCTTTTTATCTCCTTTTTTGTCGCAACATTTTTTTGCGCCATCCTGTGCAAATGAAGAAAGTCCAATAAATAGTATGATCGAAGCGCTTAAAATTAATTTTTTCATTTTCTTGAGTTTTTAGTTTAACATTTATTTTTATCAAAGATAAATAGCATTTCTCTTGTGTTTTGTTATTGAGAAGTTAGAGTTTTGTTAATGACTTGTTAACGATTGGGAATTGCTGTCTTTAATCACTATTTTTGATGTAATGCGACTGAACAGAACAAAAATATTTATAGTTGTTTCCGCCATTGCTTTAGCAATATTGTTTTTCATTCAGGTAGAATGGATCATTCAATCTGCAAAGATCAAAGAAGAACTTTTTAACGAAAAAGCAAGCATGGTTTTATCAAAAACTGTGGAAGAATTATGTTCTGATACGCAAATGTGTGAGCGTTTTGGCGAATGTAATGAATCAGAAGGGATGAAGGAATGCAAGCTAATGTTAAGTCATGTAGAGATAGATCGTATTGATTCTTTACTGAAGCAGAATATGGCTTTTTATAATTTTCATATCGATTATTCTTTCGAATTAATAAAACCAAATAAGGCTGCTTTTAAAGATACAAATGAGGTAGCAAAAAAAAATATTTTTAAAAAACGTTTAGAGGAAGTTGTCAATAAAAACGGGCTAGAATTAAAATTGGTTTTCCCCGATAAAAAGCAATTTATTATAGCAGAAATGGGAAGTATGTTTATCTCTTCTATTTTACTTATCGTAATTATTCTGATTTTTTTTTGGATTACGATCCGTTCTCTCTGGAGAGAAAAAGTGATCTCGCAACATACTACCGATTTTCTTAATAATATGACCCATGAATTCAAAACTCCTTTGGCAAATATTTCCTTGGCAAGTAAAATGATAACCAAAGAACCAACTATTAATAATACTGAAAAGATAAAATATTATACAAGTATAATCCTTGATGAAAATGAGAAATTAAGGTTGCAGGTTGAGCAGGTATTAAGCATGACAGCGTTAGAACGGGGCGAAATTCCAATTATTAAAACAGAAATTAATTTTGGTGATGTAATAGAGAATGCAATTAAATGTATGCGAATACAATTAGAAGCGAAAGATGGAAGTCTTAAATTAAATTTAAAAGCAGAACGGTTGCAAATGCTTGGGGATAAAAATCATCTAGTAAATACAATTTGTAATCTTATTGATAATGCCATCAAATACGCAAAAGAAAAACCACAGATAGAAATTTCGACTATTAATAAAGAGAATATTATCATCATTAAAATTTCTGATAAAGGTATCGGAATAAATAAAAATTATCTTGATAAAGTATTCGACAAGTTTTTCAGGGTGCCTACTGGTGACATACATAATGTAAAAGGATTTGGCTTGGGTTTGGCGTATGTGAAACGTATCATAGAATTACATAATGGTACAATAGAACTTGAAAGTGAAGTTGATCAAGGATCAACTTTTAAAATTTCATTACCTTTGTTACAAGCCTGATTTCAATGGAAACAAAAGGAAAAATACTGCTTGCAGAAGATGATCTTAATTTTGGAATTCTACTTGTTGATTATTTGGAATCTGAAGGGTTTGAGGTAAAACTTTGTCGTGATGGAGAAATTGCATTAAAGGCATTTCAAAATGCTGTTTATGAAATTTGTTTACTCGATATCATGATGCCCAAAATGGATGGTTATGCATTGGCAAAACAAATCAGAACGATCAATCCAAAAACTCCAATCATCTTTCTTACCGCTAAATCATTAAAAGAAGATAAGGTAAAAGGCTTTGACATAGGTGCGGATGATTATATAACAAAGCCCTTTGAAGAAGAAGAGTTATTATGCAGAATAAAAGCCATTATAAGAAGGGTAGGAGATAGGGGTCAACATAATGAATCTTCATTGATCAATATTGGCAAGTATATTTTTGATCCTAAAAATCAAGCATTAAAAATAGGTGAGGAAACAAAACGTATCACAGAAAAAGAGAGTGAAATACTATTTTATTTGTGTAATAATAAGAACGGATTGGTAAAACGGGAAGAATTATTAATTGCAGTTTGGGGGATAAACGATTATTTTCTTGGTCGTAGCCTTGATGTATTCATTACAAAGATTAGGAAATACCTGAAAGATGATCCTCAATTAAAGATTGAAAATATTCATGGTGTTGGTTTTATTTTTAATGTCAAAGAAGATTAATCTGTTTCAATTTTCAATAAAATCTTTCCTATTAGTCTCTTATTAAGTTCCCCTAAATAATTAACTTTGCATCCACAAATAAATTAAAATTATGGCTAAATTAAAATTTGGAAAATGGCTGGGTGGTGGATTAGGATGGGCTTTAGGAGGTCCGTTGGGTGGCGTTTTAGGTTTTGCTTTAGGTTCGGCATTTGATGCTGCTAGCATTACTGTTCAAAAAGACGGAAGAGCAACATATTCCTCTGCAGGCCAATCTCCGCAAGTAGGAGATTTTGCTGCAAGTTTATTGGTGCTTTCGGCTGCTGTAATGAAAAGTGATGGAAAAACTCTTAAAAGTGAATTAGATTATGTAAAAAACTTTTTAGCACATCAGTTTGGTGAAGAGCATGCTCAGCAGCAAATATTAATGTTGAAAGAGATTTTAAAACAAGAAATTCCACTTCATCAGGTATGTATCCAGATCAAACAATACATGCCTCACTCAGAACGGTTACAGATTATTCATTACCTTTTTGGGATATCTAAGGCCGATGGATATGTTCATGAGCTTGAGTTGCAAACGATACATACCATTGCAAACTATTTAGGAATTAGTGCTGCCGATTTCAATTCATTGAAAGCAATGTATTTCCGTGATACAAATAGTGATTATAAGATTCTTGAGATTGAAACTAATTGCTCAGATGATGAAGTAAAGAAAGCATATCGCAAAATGGCCGTTAAATTCCATCCGGATAAAGTAGCGTCACTTGGAGATGAGGTGCAAAAGGCTGCTAAAGAAAAATTCCAGAAAGTACAGCAGGCTTATGAAAATATCAAGAAACAAAGAGGTTTTTCTTAATTTTATTTTAGATCAATATCAATTGATTCAATCGCAACACCCGAAACCGTTTCAATATATTGGGGGTTATTAGTTGAATTAAACAGATTTAAATTAGTGTTTGAAATAAAACGATAAACATTCTCTTTTAAAAAATTTTCAATAAAAAGAATTCCATATTTGCGTTCTCCGTTTTTTAAGTAAATAACAGCTTCGGTTGCTGTTTGATTTGTGTTATTCATTTGTATATAATTTTATACAAAGGAACAAAATGAAGAATAAGGGAATGTTAACAGAAAATTACTAAAAAATTATTAAATACCTTTCTTTTGAAAAAGGACAACATCAATGGAGCTGTGTGTATTGGACGTGCGAGCTACTTTTCCTGCTTTTTTTAAACTACCATTGGTGTTATTGTTGCTATTAGCAGGTGCGGCAATCATTCTGAATATTACAATATTACTTTTTATTCCAACCGTTGTATCATTATCTCTTCCGTTTCCTTCAGCTGTGGCAGGATTTGTGCCTTTGTCAGCCGCTTTCAAAGACCCGGTAACATTGACAAGAATTACAAAAAAGAATAATTTGAATAAATTTTTCATTTGTAAAGAATATTGTTTTACCAAAAATAGAATTTTTTAAATACAAAATCAATAAATCACCAACTTTTTATCTTTTCTTAACAAATAAGAGGCTGCTTCATTTGAAGCAGCCTCTTATTAACATTTGTCAAAAAAATTAAATTTTCACTCTCAGGGCTACCATGATATTTCTTCCAGGCGCACTAATTCCTGAAGCAAATACTCTGTAATGATTATCTAGAATATTTTCTACTCCCAAGTTGATCATAAAGTTTTTTGTGATTTTATAGCTTGTTTTTACGTTTAATGTTAACCATCCAGGCATGTATCCATTTGCAGGATCAGCAGAATAAGATTCATTGTCTTCGGCTCCCAAGCAATAATCTCTGGATAATTTAGAGGCACTGTATATTGCATATATTTCACTTTCGAATTTTTTGAAGTGATATAAAATACTAGTTCTTCCAAACATGGGCGGAATGTGGTCTAATGGAATGATTGTGTCATGGTTGGCGTCATAGCTGTTTGATGGCAAGTGTTGACGGTATTGACCTGTTGTATATGTAAGCGAAGTTTTAAAAGAAACATGTTCATTTAGGTCAGCTGTAATTGCACCGTATAGTCCTTGGATATATGCTTCATCAACATTTTGCGCAGCCTTTACTTGGCTCATGGCTCCATTAAACATTAATGAATCTTTTCCATTATAAGTAAATTCTTTCAGGACGATTGCATTTTTTAACAGAGTATAAAAGTAATTCCCTTCAAGTTTTATTTTGTCGCCAAACACTGTTGTTGCGAATCCTCCTTCGATATTATAAGCATATTCAGCCTTAAGTTTTTCATTTGGCACCACTACTGTGTTTCCTCCTGATTCAAACACTCGGCTCATGTCATCAACATTTGGAGCTCTAAATCCTGTAGAACCTAAAATGTTAAAGCGAATGTTCTTTTCAGGCATAATCACTAAACCTAAACTTCCATTTAATGCACTGTTTGTTTGTTTAACAGATGTGAAAGGGAATTGGAACGATGAAACTGCAGCTGAGGTATCAAATTTTGAACTAAGTGAATTGTACGAATAACGTATTCCGTCTGACAATATTAATTTCTCATTAATTTCCCAACTATGCGTTAAATATGCACCAATATTCATGGTGTTACTTCCTCCATTTGGATAACGTGTATCTACAGGCGTTATGTCAGCTCCTGTATGAATATTTGTTCTAGTTGCAGTTGAAGTAACTTTATTGCTTACAGCTTCAACCCCATAACTTAATTCATGTTTTTCTTTAATTTGTTTTCTTAGATCAGCATTTAAAGAATAAACATTTACTTTTTCTAAATTAGTTGTCTTATTATTGCTTCCGCTTCCGCTTGTGTAGTCAGTACTGAACTTTCTGCTAAAACGTTCTTGTGCAATATCTTGATAAGCTGCAGTTATTCTCATATTATCAAATAATTTTCCTGTTGATTTGATATTTGAGTATAATGAAACCAACATTCTGTTTTGAGGTCCATAACCATTTTCTGCATATTTTAAATTCCCTCCAGAACCCATATCCGTAAGGCGATCGTAACGATTTATAATTGATGAAGTAGAATACTGGAAATTTAAACCAATATTGATTTTGTCATTTACTTTGAATAATAATTTTTCCATCAAATCTGTTTGTGAATAGGCACTTTTCTTTTGAATATTGGAATTACTGTTTCTAATCATGCTATCAGCAGTTCCTGCGGCATTTTGTCCTACGTAATAATAACAACGGCCAAAGTCTGCATTTGGATTACGCGAATAGCCTGTGCGTAAATCATCAAAGTTGCTATAGGTAATACTTGTTAATGAGGCAAATTTTTTAAATCCAAGATTAAAATCCAGATGTCCCGTTTTTTCTTGGTTTGCGCTTGCATAACGTATAGAAGAATTCATTCTGAACAACAATTTGTTTTCCGGACTTAGCAGAGGATTTTTTGTGTAAAAGTTCATCACTCCTCCTAATGCATCACTACCGTACATTACAGAGGATGGACCAAAAATAATTTCAGTTCTGTCAAGCATTGAATTATCAATTGTGATAACATCCTGTAAGTGACCTGCTCTGTAAATAGCATTATTCATTCGAACTCCATCGATAACAATTAAAACGCGGTTGGTTTCAAAGCCTCTTATAATAGGGCTTCCTCCACCACCTTGACTTTTTTGAACCATAATAGCTCCAGTGTTTGAAAGCATGTCAGCAGATGTTTGAGGATTACTCAATTCTACGTCTTTACTTTTAACAACTTCGATTGTAAATGGGACATCCGATTTTTTTTCTTCTGCTCTATTTGCAGAAAAAATCACCTCATTTAAATTTATTAATTTTAACGGTGTTGTGTCTGTTACTGTTGTATTAATTTGGGCATTAGCCGATGTAACAGCTAGTATTACTGTTATTATATAGAATATTTTCTTTTTCATTTTATATTTTTATTTGTAATTTATACGAGTAGCAATCTGCTTCCCTCGAAATGTTAATGAATGAATAGGCTTACGCAATAATTTGCTGAACTAAAAAATACTGCAATTACTTCTAAAAACTTTAGAATTGCGATGAATTAAAATAAAACAAATTATGATTTTGGTCAAAGGAATATTAAACAAATTCGGGAGGAGGAGAATTCGTTTCTAAAAGAGCGGGTGTATAAATTAAATTGGAAATAAAATAGTTTATAGTTGATGAATTTTGAAAAACCGAAAAGGAAATTTGATTCGAAAAGTAAAGCTTCACTACCGTATCAAGTAATTTTTTAGATGACTCATTTTTTAACGGATTGTTTGAAATAACATGAGTGTTGATATGATCTTCCAGCTTACTGAATAAGGATTTTTCCTTCGTGTCATTGATACAATAAAATGTAATAGATTCAGAATTTTTTTTGCTATTAACAATATCATACAATTGGCCATTAAATCGCATTTCTTTACCTGATTCCAACCATTCAATTTCATTTAAATTGGCTTTAGGGATAGTGACAACTTCTAATTCTGAGGAATTAAACTGTCCTGATTTTATTTCATTCTGAATTGTTGATTTTACTTCGTATTGTGCGGCTTTAAAAACGAAATAGTATCCTGCTGTGTTAAACAAGAAAATGGAAAGTAAGAATATTGCTGCCAGGTTTTTCATAAAGTCCGAATCCAAAAGTAAATAAATTATATATGAAATCAAATATATTAGGGCGGGTGCCTTTCTGACATTTTTTAATAATGGTATGACCATTGCTAATCATTAGAACCTTTTCATATTTTTTAAGTATAAATTAGTATGCGCAATAAAACATCAAAATTCTTTATAAGTGTGCTTTACCCGGTTATTTTCGTAATGATATTATGGGGGATAAAACTTTTTGAAATAGCAGATAATACTGATTTGTCATGGTATGGATTATATCCTAGGACAATACATGGGCTTTTAGGGATATTGACAGCTCCATTACTACATGCTAATTTTGAGCATCTGATCTCGAATACTTTGCCACTTTTAATTTTGGGAAGCATCATCTTTTTCTTCTATAGATCAATCGCTTTTCAGGTATTCTTTTGGGTTTATTTGATGACAGGGCTTTGGGTTTGGGCAGCAGCCCGTGATGCATACCATATTGGCGCTAGTGGATTGATCTATGGTTTTGTAACATTTTTGTTTTTCAGTGGGATTTTCCGAAGGGATACCCGCTTGATGGCTTTGTCATTATTCGTTGTGTTTTTGTATGGAGGAACAGTATGGGGGATTTTTCCTATCCAAAAAGGTGTTTCCTGGGAATCTCATATGTTAGGTTCCTTGGCAGGTTTAATAACTGCATTTTATTTTCGGAAAGAAGGCCCTTTGCCTCGTAAATACGATTTTGGTGACGAAGAAGAGGAGGAAGATATTGATTATTCAGAAAGTATCGAAAATGTAGAAAACTCCGAAAGCGATATTTCAATAAATTACAATTTTATTCCTAAAGAAGACGAAACGAAAAATTAATGTACCAAAAAAATGGCAAAAAAAATGCTTCGCAATTTTGCGAAGCATTTTTTTATAAATAAAAAGAAAAATTACTCTTGAACTACTTCAAATGTAACTGTTCCTGTTACTTCTTTGTGGAAACGTACTTCAGCTGAATAAGTGCCAATAGTTTTGATGCTTTCTTCAGTCATAGTGATGTTTTTTCTATCCACATCATAACCTAATTTTTTAATTGCGTCAGCCAATTGAACAGTTGTAACTGAACCGAAAATTTTTCCGGATTCACCTACTTTTGCTCCAACTTTTACAATCATATCTTTTAATTTAGCTGCAGTAGATTCAGCTGCAGTTTTAATTTTTTGTTCTTTAAATGCACGTTGTTTAACAGTTTCTGTTAACATCTTTTTTGCAGAACCAGTTGCCATTGCAGCAATTCCTTTCGGAATTAAAAAATTTCTTCCGTAACCTGGTTTTACATTTACTACGTCATCCTTGTATCCAAGGTTCTTAACGTCCTGTTTTAAAATTACTTCCATGTCTTTCTCTTATTTTAACATATCAGCAACATAAGGCAATAAAGCTAAGTGACGAGCACGCTTTACAGCTTTTGAAACTTTACGTTGATATTTAACTGATGTACCTGTTAATCTGCGTGGTAAAATTTTACCTTGCTCATTAATGAACTTCAATAAAAATTGAGGGTCTTTATAATCGATATACTTTATTCCGCTTTTTTTGAAGCGGCAGTATTTCTTTTTCTTAACATCCACTGTGGGAGGTGTAAGATATCTGATTTCTGAATTTGCTGCCATTTTCTTAATGTTTTAAATGAATGAATTAAGCTACTACTTTTGTTTTGTTTCTGCTTTTTAAGCTGTATGCAACTGCATGCTTATCAAGAGCAACTGTTAAGAAGCGTAACAATCGTTCATCACGTTTGTAAGCTACTTCTAAATCTGCAACAAATGTGGCAGGAGCTTGAAATTCAAACAAATGGTAGAAACCAGTTGTTTTCTTTTGAATTGGATATTGCAATTTGCGTAAGCCCCATGCGTGCTCAGTTACAATTTTGCATCCATTGTCAGTAAGTAACTTTTTGTACTTACTTACCGTCTCCTTTGCCTGTTCTTCAGACAAAACGGGAGTCATAATGAAGACGGTTTCATAATGTTTTAGCATTGTTTTGTAATTTAATTGGTTAATAATTAATTATTCCTTTTTTCTAAAAGGGATGCAAAGATAACAAATTTTGACTTTTGACCAAAAGTTTCGACCGTTTTTTCAGTAAACGCTGGTTCATCCTCCTTTCATTCCTTCTGTCCTGCTATTCATTGCAAGTCCGCACCCCCGCTCAATTCTTCCTTTGCGGGCTTTCCATTTCTATCAGGTTTATAAATTTCGGCCTGATTCAACGAGACAAATCCAACATCCCAAATTGTACTGAAATTATTTTATCAACCAAATAACGACTTTTTAACATTCTACAAATGTTTGGTATTAATTTTTAAATTTGTCTTCCTATAAAATGAGAAAGAAAAAGTATGGATAATTTTATTGTATCTGCTCGTAAATATCGCCCAGCAACATTTAATACTGTTGTTGGTCAGGAGCATATTACTAATACTTTAAAAAACGCCATAAAAACTGGTCATCTGGCACAGGCTTTTTTGTTCTGCGGTCCTCGTGGTGTCGGTAAAACAACCTGTGCACGTATTCTTGCAAAAACGATCAATTGTACCAATCGCACTAGTGAAACTGAAGCATGTGATCAATGTGAATCTTGTCTGTCATTTAACAGTGGGGCCTCACATAACGTATTTGAATTAGATGCCGCATCTAACAACTCAGTTGATGATATTCGGAATCTGGTTGATCAGGTTCGTTATGCTCCCCAACTAGGGACTCATAAAGTGTATATTATAGATGAGGTTCATATGCTTTCAACAAGCGCATTTAACGCTTTTTTGAAGACTTTGGAGGAGCCGCCTAAACATGCCATTTTTATTTTGGCAACAACTGAAAAACATAAGATTATTCCTACAATTTTGTCACGCTGTCAAATTTTTGACTTCAACAGAATTCAAATAGACGATATAGCTAATCATCTCGCATTTATTGCCAGAAGTGAAAATGTAGAGGCTGAAACTGACGCATTGCATATTATCGCCCAAAAGGCTGATGGTGCTTTGCGTGACGCTTGTTCTATTTTTGATCAGATTGTTAGTTTTGCAGGAAATACTGTTACTTATAAGGCAGTAATTGATAATTTGAACATCCTGGATTACGATTATTATTTTCAAGTTACGGATGCTATTTTAAATGAAAACACATCACAAGCTTTATTGCTATTTAACGAAATATTGAATAACGGTTTTGATGGTCACAATTTTGTTGCAGGCATGGGTGAGCATTTACGTAATTTATTAGTAAGTAAAGATGCTGAAACGCTTCAGTTATTAGAAGTGGGGACAAAGATCCGTGATAAATACAAAGAACAGTCAGGGAAATGTTCCATGCCTTTTTTGGTAAAAGGATTAACGATTCTTAATAAAACGGATATACAATACAAGTCTAGCAAAAATCATCGACTCCAGGTCGAGTTAGCGCTACTTCAGCTTTGCTCTATCAACTCCATCGGGACTGATACCGAAAAAAAAAATGACTTAATTAAGCCAATAGCAAAGGCTAAAGTTATTGAAACTATTGACAATTCAGGAAAATCAGCACCTAAACTTGAGATTCAACAACCTTTTGTGGCAAGTGCTACGCTAATAGAAAAAAATACAATTACAACAACTGCTAGTAAGGAAAATGTGGTGCCAACTGTTAAAAAGCCAATCCTGAAAACAAGCACGCCTTCCATTCATCAACACCTTAATTCAGAAAAAAAAATTAATAATACTTCTGATAACGCTATTGAACAAAATATAATATTAGCTGGACAACCAAAGGCTCATTTCACGCAGCAGTCACTTGAAGTTGCCTGGAATAAATATGCAAATGGATTAAAAGAAAAAAGGGCAGGTTTGTCAAGCGCATTATTGAGTAAGCGTCCAATTCTAATTAATGATACTGTAGTTGAATTCCCAATAAATAATAAGGCATTGGAAGAGTCCATTAATGAAGACAAAATGAATTTTTTGGACTTTTTGCGTAAGGAGCTAAACAACTATTCTATATCAATGAATCTTGTAATGACTGTTGTTGAGGAAAAAACCAACCTTTATACTGCCAATGACAGATATAAAAGATTATCTGAAAAAAATCCAACTATTAATAAACTCCGCCAAGCATTTGATTTAGATATCGAATTTTGAAGTGTTTATATTATTTTAATGCAACTAGTATGTTGTAAATTGCATCTGAAAAGATGTAAAAAAAGCATTTTTTCATATCTTTGAAATTGAGAATATATTTTAAAAATATTAGATTTGTAAAAACAAACCCTTCCAATATGAAAAACAAAATATTCAAACTATCAGCAATTATAGGCTTTGTTGCTTTTATGGTTGTTTTTATTCCGAACAAAATTATTGCTCAGGACAATGTAGGTATTGGAACCAATACTCCAGATGCTAGTGCAATTTTAGAATTATTGTCTACAAATAAGGGTTTTTTGGTCCCTCGTATGAATAGTGCAGGGATGAATGCAATTGCAGCTCCGGCAAACTCTTTGTTGATTTATAATACAGATTCAATGTGTTATTTCTTTTATCGTCAACCAATAACGGCATGGGTTTCTTTGTGTAATATAGGTACTGGTTCAGTTGGTTTAACAGGTCCAACAGGAGCAGCAGGAATTAATGGAACAACTGGTTCAACAGGAATCAACGGAGTTACAGGTGCAACAGGAGTTGGTACTGCTGGCGCTACAGGCGCTACAGGTGCTACAGGTGTTGGGATTGCTGGTGTAACTGGTTCTACTGGCCCAACTGGATTGACAGGTCCAACAGGTTTTGGTGCAGGAACTCCGGGAGCAACAGGTTCAACAGGGCCAACTGGCACAACCGGAATTGCAGGGCCAACAGGAGCTGCTGGTGCCACAGGAGTCGCAGGGTCAACAGGGATTACAGGTGTAACAGGGCTTACTGGCGTAACAGGAGTGGCGGGTTCAACAGGCATAGTTGGCCCAACGGGGATTATTGGTGTAACAGGACTAACAGGTGTAACAGGATTGACGGGTGCAACTGGGGTTGCAGGAGCAACAGGAACAGTTGGTGCTACAGGAGCTATTGGTACCACAGGTGCAACGGGTGCTGATTTAAATACACATTGGACTATCACGGGAAATGCAGGGACAACCGCAGGAACCAATTATATTGGAACAAACGATGCAAAAGACTGGGTAATAAAAACTGGAGGAAGTGCTGCAACAAATGAAAGAATGAGAGTTGTTGGTTCAACTGTAAATGGTAATATTTTGGTAAATTCTACTACTGCAGTGAGTGCTACAACAGATGTTATGGAAGTATTTGGTTACGGTTATCCTGGAGCAATTAATACTACAAATACTTTAGAATATCCTATTAATGGACTTAGTGCAGGAACGGCTTTTGGTGTATATGGCGAAAATATTGGAACAGGATATGGAGTTTATGGTTATTCATTAGGTGATAATGCTACAGGTACATTTGGTGAAAATTCTAACACTTCAACACCTGCACTTACTGCCAATGCTAGTGCATATGGTGTTTATGGGTATTCAAACAGGGTGCCAAGTGGTACTGGTGTAACCTATGGTGTATTAGGTTATGTTGATCCTGCTGTTTTAACAGGTGCAGCAGATGGCCTTTTTGGACAAACTTCTTCTGCAGCTGGATATGGTGCTGTTGGTTATAGTGCAGCAACTACTGGTGCTTCTCATGGAGTATATGGTTTAGCTACTTCTGTAAAAAATGCTTCTGGTGTGAGAGGTTATAATAATACAAATTTAACAGTAGGCACTGATTTAGCATGGGGAGTGAGAGGAACTGTTACAGGAACACTTGTTACTGGTTCTCAATCTGCTGGGGTAAGGGGCGAAACATCTGGCCTGCCAGCGGGAACCGCTACAACTATTGGTGTAGTTGGTAGTGCAACTGCAGCATCAGGTGATGCATTAGGTGTTTGGGGTATTTCAAATTCAACTGCAGGTGTAGCTGTTGAAGGAGATGCAACTGCTATTACCGGACAATCATATGGTATTTATGGAAGTTCAGCTTCCACAAATTCAGGTGCTGCCGGAATATTTGGTGTTCAAAGTACAACCTTAGGAACCGGTATTCAAGGTTTAGGAAATAATCAAGCTTCATTTATTAATTTAACCAGGGGAAGTGGTGTTGCTGGAACCGGGCTTCAATATGGTGTAGCAGGAACCGCTTTTTCAGCAAATAACACAAGTCCGTTAAGCAATGAACCAGCAGCAGCAGCAGCTGCTGCTGCTGGAGGGTATTTTCAGGTAGGAACAATTATCGCAGGAAGTTATGTGTCGCAGGCATATTCATACGTTGCTGTTAGAGAGGCAGGAGGAGCAGGAGGGTTGCGAAAAATTATTGGTAACGGTACTGTTAATACCATTGTGAAGGATTCAGACAATAAACTTATTGCGCTGAGTTGCCCAGAAGCTCCTGAAAATCTTTTTCAGGATTATGGTACAGGGAAATTGGTTAATGGAATTGTTCATATTGACTTAGACCCAAGATTAGTTAAAAATATTGTTGTAAATGAACAGCATCCATTGCGAGCTTTTGTTCAATTAGAAGGTGATTGCAAAGGTGTTTATATTACAAATAAAACACAAAATGGTTTTGATGTTGTAGAGTTGGATGGTGGTAAATCTAATGTTAGTTTTTCTTGGACAATTACTGCGAATCGTGCAGATGAGCAATTAAGCGATGGGTCTTGGTCGCGTTATTCTCAGGAGCGTTTTCCTAATGCACCTGGTCCACAGGAAACAACGGTTAGCAAAGCTCCTCAGTCACATCAACTTACAGAGGCAAAGGATACTCCACGAGAAATGGCTAAGCCAGTATCCCCTAAACAAAAACCTAAAAGAAAATAAGTAAAACTTTGAGCAATAAAAAAGACCTTGAGGAAATTTCCTCAAGGTCTTTTTTATTGTTTAAAGTTCAAATTCTATACATCAATCTTTGCATACTTCGCATTCTTTTCAATGAATTCTCTACGCGGTGGAACTTCATCACCCATGAGCATTGAAAATATTCTATCAGCTTCTGCAGCGCTATCGATAGTAACCTGACGTAAAGTCCTGAATTCTGGGTTCATGGTTGTTTGCCATAATTGTTCGGCATTCATCTCTCCAAGACCTTTATAACGTTGTACGCCAACTGTACTTTCTTTTCCTTCACCACCTGCTAATTCTTTTATGTGTGCAGCTCTTTCTTCTTCTGTCCAGCAATATCTTTGCTCTTTCCCTTTCTTCACTAAATACAAAGGAGGTGTTGCAATATAGATATAGCCATTCTCAATTAACTCTTTCATATGTCGGAAAAAGAAGGTCAATATTAATGTTGTAATATGACTACCATCCACATCGGCATCACACATGATGACTACTTTGTGATAACGTAATTTTAAAATATTCAAAGCGCGGTCATCTTCTGGTGTTCCACGAAATACACCCAAAGCAGTAAAGATATTTTTGATCTCTTCGTTATCGTAAATTTTATATTCCATCGCTTTTTCTACGTTAAGAATTTTACCTCTTAATGGCAGAATTGCCTGAAATGCTCTGTTACGACCTTGTTTAGCTGTACCACCCGCAGAATCTCCCTCGACTAAGTATAGCTCGCATAAAGATGGATCTGATTCTGAGCAGTCGGAAAGTTTACCTGGTAACCCAGAGCCTGTAAGAACATTTTTACGTTGCACCATTTCACGTGCTTTACGTGCTGCATGACGAGCAGTAGCAGCCAAAATTACTTTGTCAACAATTATTCTTGCATGTTTTGGATGTTCTTCCAAATAATTATTAAGCATTTCGCTAACCGCAATATCAACAGCTCCCATCACCTCATTGTTACCCAATTTGGTTTTTGTTTGCCCTTCAAATTGTGGCTCTTGAACCTTTACAGAAATAACAGCTGTTAATCCTTCACGGAAGTCGTCACCATTAATTTCTAATTTTACTTTTGCCAACATTCCAGATTTTTCTGCATACGATTTTAACGTACGAGTTAATCCTCTTCTGAATCCGGCTAAGTGAGTTCCACCTTCGTGTGTATTGATGTTGTTTACGTAAGTATGTAAGTTTTCAGAATATGAAGTGTTGTACATCATAGCTACTTCAACGGGAATACCGTTTTTTTCGCCTTCCATGTAAATAACATCTTCAATTAGCTTTTCACGAGTAGCATCCAGATATAAAACAAACTCTTTTAATCCACCCTCTGAATAAAACACTTCTGATCTGTCATTCCCGTTTTCATCTTTTTCACGAACATCTGTTAGTGTTATTTTGATTCCTTTATTTAAAAAAGATAATTCACGCAAACGTGCTGCAATAATATCATAATGGTAAATAGTGGTGTTGAAAATAGTTTCGTCTGGTTTGAACGTTACGATAGTTCCTCGGATATCAGTTGGCCCAACTTCCTTAACAGGATATTGAGGTTTACCAATATTGTACTCTTGAATGTATTCTTTTCCATTTCTATGAACATTTACAGTTAAATGCGATGAAAGTGCATTTACACAAGATACACCAACGCCATGCAAACCTCCAGAAACTTTATAGGAATCTTTATCGAATTTACCACCAGCGTGTAATACGGTCATTACCACTTCCAATGCCGATTTTTTTTCTTTTGCATGGTAATCTGTTGGAATACCACGGCCATCATCTTTTACAGTAATTGAGTTGTCTTGATTGATCAATACAAAGATGTTTTTGCAATGTCCGGCAAGTGCTTCGTCAATGGAATTATCTACTACTTCATAAACTAAATGATGCAAGCCTTTTTGGCCAGTATCACCAATATACATTGACGGACGTTTACGCACCGCTTCTAACCCTTCTAATACTTGGATGCTATCAGCTGAGTATGCTGATGATTGTAAGTTTTTTTCGTTCACTGTTTCTTCCATAATCTTTTATATAGTTTTCGCAAATTTTTAATGCAAACAAATATAGCTTTTTCCCTTCAAAATAAGGGTAAAGCAAGAAATTAAAACGTCTTATTTTATTAACATTTAGTTAACAAAATAAGACGTTAAATATGGAAAGAAAATGCAAGGGTTTTATTCTTGTTTAAGAGGGTGTTTTTTCCTCCTTTACTGCTTTCTTTTTTATCATAAAGCGATAAGTGAGTCCTGCTGTAATTTGATATTGAGAACCAACCTGTGATCCATTTACAAACTGATAAACGGGGAATTCACTTAAGGCAAATAGGGTGAATTTTTTATAACTATAGCTTAACTGCGGAACGATCAATATTTTTCTGCCTCCAGTATCTTCTTTGTAAAAGCCATAATATGCAACTAAATCAATATTTGGGGCAGATCTTACCATCCCTATCCATTCTCCCTTTATTTGCAAAGTTACTCCCAGTTTCTTGAAAAATGTTTGTCCTACAAATAGGCCCACACTTGCATAATCGCCAAACTTTTCTCCTAATGGATTAAAACCCTTTTTAACATAAAGTGCATTCATAAATATTCTGAAATTCTTTTCAGGATAACCTCTGTAAAAAAAACCGTAAAAAATAAAGTCATGTGCGCCTGTAGATGGCTGTACTGCTGGTGTTGAGGTGGTGTATAGCTTTTCTCCTGTGGTTGGGTCAGTATAAACAAGAGTAGAGTCATCATATTTCCCTAAAGGGATTTTTAATCCTAATCCCAGTGTAATTTCCGTCCTCTTTGTTTCTGTGTTTTTGCTATAAATAGTATATCTCGGGAACAAGATCAGATCGCCAATACCACTTGAAGTAATGGTGTCTTTTTTGCGTAGACCAATTTGTGTTTTGTTGATGAAATACCCGGTTTCAACAGACATAGTTAGGTTTTTGGTAACGCCATAAGCCAACCTGAAATATAAATATTTTGACTGCAAATCGTCAAACAGTTTAGCTGTATCTCTTCGGTCACCCGTAAAAAACTTTTTTGTATTCAGGTATTGAAAGTTTGCATTTACTTCCATTTGTCTTTCAGAAAGGACTCCTTGTGAAGTGCCTCCAGCTATTGGACTTCCGCTACCCCCTGAGCAACAGCCTTGAGAATAAATTACTTTTGAAGATAGAAGTAGAATGCCGATAAAAAATGTTGATAAACGCATACTGAGTTTTTTTAGAATCGAAAATAATTAATTATTGTTTTTAAATGATGTGCCTAATGAATTACATCATTTCGATCAAACGGAGACATTGTCTTGCAATCTGTTGAGATTTCTCCATTCGGTCGAAATGACATAAAAAACATCTGAAAAGCCCAATATTTATTTACCTAATGTACTATTGAAAACTTACGTATTTCGGTATTGTTTCCAACTTTTATTTGCATAAAATAAACACCATCACTTAATGATTCAAAGTTGATTGATATTTCGTGTTTCCCAGCCGTTTGCTTTTCAACAGTAACAGTTTTTACTGTTTCACCTAACATGTTATATACTGTAAAACTTACGTCAGAAATTTGATCTGTATTAAAAGCAATTTTTGCTGTATTTGTTACAGGGTTAGGAAATAGATTTAATTCAAAATCTATGTTTGAACTTTCATTTATCCCTATTGAATTTGGGGCTGCTAATGCATTAGTGATAGCTGTTGTTATCGCAGCTTGAGTAAAGCCAGTATTTACCTGGTTGTAAAATATGGTATGTGCGTTGCCGCCCAATACAACTACTTTTGGCATTCCAGTGGTAGCACCATAATTGGACATATTAATTACATTTCCTGTGTTTGCAAAAACAGAACTTGGTGTAATCACATTTGTTGTAGCCCAAGATGTTAGCGTACTGCAACTCCCTCCGGTGTCATCTATTAAATAATAAAAAACTCTTCCAGGGTTTGAGCTTGCAAATGACGCTGATGCGTTATAGGCTGCTTTCGCTCCTGGGATACAAGAAGAACAAGGCATAACCCATACAAGTACAATAACTTTTCCTCCATCTAATTCTGAAAATAATTGATGAGGCGCTCCAGCGCAATCGGTTGCGTTAAAATCGGTTTGTCCGAAAATAGCAATACTGCTTGTCAGTAGTAGAGATAAGGAAAGTAAGATTTTTTTCATTTGATTTTTTTATTTGTTAAATTTTTATTTGTTTATTTTCTATTGTTTTAGTTCACCATAAACGTCAAATCGAATTGAGTATTAATTTATATTTATGAATCCATTTATCTTCACTTTTAACGGCTAAAAAATATATTTTTTTGAAAAAATATTTCATCCGTTTATAAAGTCAAAATCGTATTTAATTAAATATTTCATCAACTCAAATGTACATAATTTAATATCGAAGAGAGCTATAAATACTGCCTATTCTTAGCAATCACTCTGCATTTATTAATTTGCTGATTGGAGGAAAGCAACTATTTTCCCTGCTTCATCTTTTGTTAAATTAGCGCGATCCTGCATATGCAACCCAATTGTTTTCCATTGTTTGTCATTAAAATCGACAGGTGATGGAGTATTATGGCAACGAATACAGTTTTCTCCCCATAATTGTGCCCCAGATTTATTTGCAATCACCTCCTTTGCAGAAGCACAACTTTGAATAAAAATTGTTGTAATTAAAAACGCAACAACGAATCCGATTATTAATTTTATTTTTTTCATAATTTTATTTTTTAAAGTTTTACAATCCAACAGCTAAATGAATAAGTAACATGCGTTCACTCACGCCTTTCATGCTACTCATTCCTCCCATGCCACTCATTGCTGAACCTCCAGCCGCGCCATCGGTTATCTGATAACTCAGTTTAAGAACCGTTCTCCATGTGAACCAATAATTTAGGCCAACTTCAATTTGTGATTGTTCACTTTCCCAAAGTGAACCTTTGGGAGTATTATAAACAGAATATCTCCCGACCAGTTCGATATTTTTTAAGATTTTGTTATCTACTAATGCTGGTCTGAAAGCCAATTGTGCATAATAGGCTGAACTGTTGTTTGTGAATGTGTATCGACTGGTATCTTCCGGATTAAAGTAAGTTGCTTTACTTATATTAGAAAGATTGTACTGTCCTTTAATATCGATTATACTTTTTAGTGGAGAGATGATCTTAACATAAGAAAGGTCAAAAGCAGTAAGTAAAGCTGTAACATTTTTATAGTTCAGGTCTTGGTTCATGGTGTCTCCTGCAAATGGAGATTTACTGGAACCAGGTTTTGCGTAATACCCTGAAGCTCCTATTTCTAGTGATGAATTTGCGAATGGTAAAAATCCAATACGTGCTCCAAATGCTTTGTTGTTGTTGTTATCATTTGCATTTTCAAAGGATAACATTCCTGCCTCGGTTGGTTCTTCTGTTCCATCTTTTATTCTTGGCCCATTTACACAATATAAAGAATAGCCTAATTTAGATTTCCCTAATTGCAATCCGCCACGTATTTCGACACCGATATCAGCCATTGGAGATATTCCATCATGGCCTACAGCTAGGGGGGCAGAACTTAATTTGTTTACCCAGGATGGGTGAAATTTTTCGCCAAATGTCCCAAATGGAATTAGAAATTTTCCAACTTTAACTGTCAATCCTTTTGAGACAACATAAGAAGCATTTGCATATCCTAGATTTAGGCTGAATTGATTTGACATGTATTCCATTTCCAATTCGCTTTCAAAAAGGAAACGGTCACCCTGACGCCATAACAATACGGGATTGAATGATGTCATATTAAAATTAACATTGTCAGAAGAAGCATCTAATCCAAATTGAGCAAAGCCGCGAATCATGAAATGAGTTTTGTCTTCTTTCTTCAATGTATTCATTTCACTTTTAATGACATCTAACTGCGATTGAATAGTGTCTTGGGCATATGTTGAGCCTAGGCATATTGCAAACAAAGCCATTGTAATAGTTTTTGTTTTCATACTATTGTTTTTTAAATGTTCGAATAAAATTTACCAATTCCCACCTCTGAACTGATGTTAGTAAGGTTTTGTAACTAGCCATTGGTGGACGCCCCTCACTCATTTTCCAAAAAAATGCGCCATCAGATTGTTGTTGCGTTTTGTCTAAAGTGAAGTTGCGCGGTTTTGGAGTAAGCGCTAATCCTCCAATTCCATCGCCTTTACCTTTATCGCCATGACATACAGCACAATTTAGAATAAATAATTTTTTACCTTCTTCTGTTGCTCCAGTGTTTCCTGAGAATGGATTTGTCAAGGTATTTGCAACTTCTGGAACGATCCATTCAGGAGTTTGCCAGATAGTAAAACCACAAATAGTAATCAATGCGGTCATCATTAAAACGGTCTTCATGTTTTTTAAAATAATTAGTTGATAGTAATTGTTTTTGTCGTTTCATTAATGTGTTTCCCTTTTTTATCCATAGCCATCAGGCTCACAGTGTATGTTCCGGCCGTTGTGTAAATGTGGGTTGTAGTTGCATTTGAAGAAACGGCACTTCCATCACCAAAATTCCATTCATATTTACTGGCATCCATACTGCATGAAGAACTGAAATTTACGTTCTGTCCAACAGTTCCTGTAGTCGGCACATCGCAACAAGCCATAGTTTTTTTCATGCAACTTGCAAAAGCTAGAATCGCAATAAATACTATACTGAATAATTGAGTTTTAGTTTTCATTTTTTTCATTTTTAATCGTACGATTGGGAATCAAGTGGATAGGTTTATCCAAAAGGGGAATCACGAACAATACAAATTCATTTATGGATTTGTATTAAACATAAAAAAAACAAATCAGATCAGGATAGATCTATATAGAATAGAAAGAGAGAGAAGTTTATCCGGAGGATATAAATAATTTAGGTTTGATTCAATCTGAAGATTTTCGGTAATTGATAAGTTGAATGATTGAATAAATGCAAAAGCAAAACTTATTTGTTCTGTTGCAGGAACAATAGTGTTAGGTGTAGGAATATAATTATCTTTTATTTTTACTATTTCAGTTTTGTTTTTGCAACAGTCTTTGGCCATTTTTTTTGAGCCGCAACTACATCCTTTATTAAATAGTAGATTAACAGATATTGTCTTGCCATGGCAATAGTGCGTGTTTATTGAATACCCCGATGAGCTGAATAAAAAAATGAATAGTAATAATATGGATATTGTCTTTTTCAAATCAAAAATAATAGTTAACCAAAGGTTGCAATAGTTTTATTTATAAACAAATAAAATAAGACTATTTCATGTGACATATTTCATGTTTTCACAAATTTTAACAGCAAGTAAATAAAAATAATTTCTAATTATTAATTATTGTTTTTTTTGTTTCACCGCATTTCAGCATTGCTTTACCAAAGTATGGATTCTTGATCTCGTTAGTTATACTCATCCAATAAGCTCCTGTATCATCATTAGCCATCGGACAATATTGAATAAAGAGTGTTTTGTTGTAAGGAGTAAATGAACTTGCAAGAGTAATTGTAGCATCAGAAATTTGTTGAAATATTTTTCGTAATTCATTTATTTTTTCAATTTTTGCGACTTGTTTAAACGAGTTTTCCAAATCAGTTTTGCATTTCATCCAGTCTTTGTCAGCATCTACTCCAAATAAATTCATATCGATACCATTAAGGATATTTTGCATTTTCAGTGCAGCATTTTTTGCTCCCACAATATTATCTGTGGTCAGCGCATCTTTCATTGAAAGATATTCATTGATAAGTGGCAGAATCGCTTCTTTTGCTTTTTGGCTGACATTCAATTTTTTAATGGCTTTAGTTTCTGATTGTTTATTTAGCGTTTTATTGTCATTAGTTTTTTCGACATCTGAAGCTACGGGATTCATCATGCTTTGTTTTCCTGCAAGTTGAGCAGCACCGTCAATTTTGAAAACACCATTAGTTACAATTTCTTCTCCTTCTTGCAAGCCATCTTTTACAACGTAAAAGCTGCCAGCATCTTCACCTAGAGTTATTTCACGATACTGGAAAGTAGGTTTTATTTGTCCTTTTAATTTCACGTACACAACTGCTTTTTTTCCTGTCCATAACACAGCTGATTTAGGAATAATTAATGCGTTTTCAATTGAAGGTAATTTTGTTTTTATAATACCTTGAGCAAACATTTCAGGTTTTAAAAGATTGTCGGGATTATTAATTTCTGTTCTCACATAAGCTACACGAGCTTCCGGATCAACAACCGGGTCGATGAATGTTACCTTGCCGTTGAATTGTTTCCCCGGTATAGATTGGACTTCAAAAGTTAAATTGTCATTTGTACGTATCCATGGCAGATCACTTTCGTAAGCATTGAACATTATCCAAACACTTGAAAGATCAGCAATCTCAAATAGTAGCGCTCCCGCTTCTACATAATCGCCATGAGCAACTTGCCTTTTCATTACAGTGCCACTTAACGGAGAAAGTATATCGAAATAGTTTTGCGGTTCAGTATTTTTTTCAATGTTGTCAATTTGACTTTCGTTTAGCGACCATAGTTTAAGTTTATTTCTAGCGGCTTTGTAATATTCAGGATTGCTTTGTTTGAATTTGATCGCTTCAAATAATTCTTTCTGAGCTGTAATAAGATCGGGAGAATATATTGTTGCAAGTTTTTCCCCTTGTTGCACTACTTGTCCCGTGAAATTCACAAAAAGTTTTTCTATTCTTCCAGAAAACCGAGATGTGATAACTGAAATATTTCGTTCGTCAGGTTTCACTTTACCTGTTAACCGAATTTCTTTTATTGGTGATGATTTTTGAACAATAGTAGTTTGTACTTCTGCAATTTTCATTGCACTTTCACTCATTTGTGTGATGTTAAAATCAGTGTTGTCATCATTTTCACTGTTAAGAGAAATAAGATCCATAGCACAAATGGGGCATTTCCCAGGTTTGTTCTGGCGAATCTGAGGATGCATGGAACATGTCCATATGGATACTTTTGTTTCAATGTTTTTATCTGCTGATAATTGTTGTACAGGGGTTCCTTTTCCTCCTCCAAAAATTATCCAACCGATAATTATCCCACCAATTATCATTGAGGCATAAATAAAATATTGTTTTTTGTTTTTCATATTTTAAAGTTTTGTATCAACAAAATTTCGCGAATTGTAAATCTTTTATTTTCTTCTTTTTTATTTTAATTCGTGTTGCCCTTTATTGTTTTCCTGTTAAATAATTTATCATTGCAACGCTGGAATTAAGCATAGCACGTGCATCTTCAAGCTCAAGTGCATACATTAGCTCTTGTTCCTGCATACGAAGCACTTCTTCAAATTCTGTTCCTGAAGTTGTAAATGTTGATAGTAATAATTCGCGTGTGTTTTTTGCCAGTTTGAATAAACGAGTGTACAAGATCATTCTCCGTTGAGCATCAAGATAATCTCTGAATGCCATTTCGAGTTCACTGTTCAGTTCATTCGTCATGTTTAATTTTTCATAGGTAGCTGATTCGCCTCTGTATTTTGCTTCGTTTAGCATTGCATTATATTTCTTTCTGTAGATTGGGAGCATTATTCCAATTTCGGGGAACATAAACATATCTTTTCCATTATCATTTATTCGCCCCATTGTTTCAGGTCGTTTTGCCATATTGGTATATGTGAATCCAAGTGAAAAAGAAGGGTAGCCCATTTTTTTTGATGCCTCAACTTGTTTTTCCCATGATGCTATTTCATAATCCATTTTTTTTAAAACAGGATTGTGTGCAGTTATAGAATCAATCATTGTGGTTTTGATATCTGTAAGTGTGTCTTTCCAAAGCGTATCTGGAAAAACAAAAGCTGTTGTAATTTTTGTATTAAGAGATTTTTCAAATTCAGTTTGCAGTGGCCACTTGCTGTCTTTGATATATTCAAGTTTGTTTTCCATTTCCGCAATCTGCATATCAGAGCGAAGCACATTTACGAATGAGCCTTTTCCTGATTCAAAACTGATTCGGGCAAGCTCTCTCATGGATTGTAATAATTTTAAATTCTCTGTTGTAATTTGAACAGACTTTTGTTGAACATATAGTTTAAAATAAATATCTTTTACTTCTTTAAAAAGTTTGTTTTTTTTATCTACAAAAGATTCGTATTTCGCTTTTGCCATTTCACCTGCAACTTGTTCTTTTGCTTTTAGCTGCCCAAACCACGGAAATACCTGAGATGCAGAAAGGTTGAATCTTTTTATTCCCATTTCCTGCCATTCGGGAGTAGTAAAATATTGAAACATTATATTAGGATCGGGAAGTGCTTTTGCTTGAGGAAGCATTTCTAATGCAGCTCTGTAATCGCTGAAAGCCATTTTTAAAGAAACATTGTTTTCAGCTGCTGTTTTCAAATAATCATTTATTTCCTTTTGCGAAAACAAATCACCGGCCAGCCCGAAAAAAAATAAAAAAACAATTATATTTTTCATAAAATTTATTTTACAATTTTTGATTTCATTTCTCTTTTAACTACACCCTCTCTCCAAACGCATTGTAAGATTGGTACTATATACATTGTCATCATTTGAATGATCATTCCTCCAATTGTTGGAATTGCAATTGGTATCATAATGTCTGCGCCTTTTCCTGTGGAGGTTAAAATTGGTAATAGTGCGATAATAGCGCAAGCCGCTGTCATTACTGCAGGACGAACACGTTTTTTTCCTGCAATTACAACGGCATTTCTAACTTCTTCAACTGTTGTCGGTTTTAATGTTTCAAATGTTTGGTGTATGTACGTTCCCATAATAACGCCATCATTAGTAGCAATTCCAAAAAGAGAAATAAATCCTACCCATACAGCCACACTTAGATTAATGGGATGCATTTGAAACAGTTCATGCATATTTACTCCTGCAATTGAAAAGTTCATAAACCAGCTTTGACCGTATAGCCAAATTAAAATAAATCCTCCAGCAAATGCAACAAAAACGCCTGAAAAGTGAATGAAAGATGCTGTTACTGTTTTGAATTGGAAATAAAGAATAAGAAATATTAAAAGCAACGACAATGGTATTACTATCATAAGTCGTTTTGTAGCTCGCACTTGATTTTCAAAATTTCCTGAAAATTTAAATGAAACACCTGGAGGAACAACAAATTCTCCTGATTTAATTTTTGCATCAATGAAACGTTGCGCTTCTTCAACAACATCAACCTCAGCATAATTCGCAATTTTGTCAAAAATTACAAATCCTGTCAGAAATGTGTTTTCACCACGTATCATTTGAGGGCCACGTTTGTATGTTATTGTAGCTAATTCACCCAGTGGAATTTGCACCATTTGTGGTGTCGGAATTAGAATGTTTTTTAGATCTTCGGGATTATCTCTGTATTCTCTTGCATATCGGATACGAATAGGAAAACGTTCGCGACCTTCAACGGTAGTTGATATTTTCATTCCTCCAATAGCGCTGCTAATAGTAGTTTGGACATCTTCAATTGTTAACCCGTAACGAGCAATCGCTTCGCGATTAATATCAATTTCAAGATATGGTGTTCCAACAATACGTTCAGCAAAAACTGAATTTGCAGAAACAGAAGGCACTTGTTTAAGAATGTTTTCCAGTTGTATTCCAACCTTTTCAATCGTAGCCAGATCTGGTCCATAAACTTTCATTCCCATGGGAGCGCGCATGCCTGTTTGAAGCATGATGAGTCTTGTTTCAATCGGTTGTATTTTTGGTGCCGAAGTCATTCCTGGAATTGATGCAGCTTTAATAATTTCATTCCAAATGTCATCCGTCTTTTTTATTTCAGGTCGCCACTGACGGAAAAATTCTCCATCATCATCAGGATAAAGTTGGTTTGCAGAAATGTTTTTGTATCCATCTCGATCTAAGTTATAAGTAGTGCTATCTGTCAGAACGTAATTGCCATCTTTATCAACTTTAAATCTAATCCTGTGCCCATCTTCGTCTAAAATATATTCGGATTTGTAGTTGATCTGATTTTCATACATAGAAATTGGTGAAGGATCTAATGCAGAATTTACACGTCCCCATTTGCCTACAACATCTTCAATTTCTGGAATTGAACGTACGCGTTGATCAAGTAATGCGATCACGTCCATATTTTCTTCTACTCCTGAATGTGGCATAGTGGTGGGCATTAAGAGGAATGATCCTTCATTAAGCGAAGGCATAAACTCTTTTCCAACACCGGGAAATTTATTTGTTAATGTTCCCCACACATTTGTTTGTCTGATGTGCAGACCAATTTTTTCAAATCCATTTGCAGCCCATCCAAAGGTTTTTTCGTTTCCAATCCAAATCATTATTCCTAATAAAAGAGTAAAAATCGGGATCATCAGAAATTTCCATCTGTTGATCAAACACCATCGCAATACTCTTTCATAACTATGAACCATTAGTGATATGGCTCCTAGAACAATAATTATTATTCCTGCAACAAAAAGGAAATTAATAAGTGTGCTGTTATGTGCGCCCAGCGGAAGCCATTCTATTGCGAGATAATATATTGCTACAAGTAAAATAATTCCGTTGTTGATTATCTTAGGTATGTGTTTCCATTTTTCAGGCCATCGATATTCTAATAAATTATTTACTCCAAGAGCAGTAAGCGTAAGTGCGGGGTATGTTTTCCATACAATCGTAAATAATAGTCCGGCAATGATCATTGAAATATTAAATATTTTTTGAATCTTATTTTTGTCGGAGCGAATAGAAAAAATATAATAAGTTAATGCAGGCAAGGCAATCATTCCAGAAATATAGGAAGCCAGTAATGCAAAAGTTTTTGTGTAAGCTAAAGGAGTAAATAACTTGCCTTCTGCTGCTTCCATTGTGAACACAGGAAGAAAACCGATAATTGTTGTTGCAAGAGCAACAGTAACCGCAGTTCGAACTTCAGAAGCTCCAGTATAAATTACCTCTATTAATTTTTTGCCTTTCGCATTATGGTTTTCGGGCATCTCCAGATGCCGGATAATATTTTCAACATCTACGATTCCGAGGTCGACCATTACACCAATTGCAATTGCGATTCCCGAAAGGGCAACAATATTAGCATCAATGCCAAACAATTTCATTGCGCTAAAAGCCATCAATACACTGACAGGTAGAAAAAAGGAAACAATAAATGATGATCTTAGATTCATCAACAAAACAATGATGACGATGATTGAAATAAGCACTTCATGAGATAGCACCGATTCTAGTGTGCCTATAGTTTCTTTTATTAATCCTGTTCTATCATAATAAGGAACAAGGGTAACTTTTGAAACTGTTCCATCTGCAAGTGTTTTTGAAGGAAGGCCGGGAGCAATTTCTATAATTTTCTTTTTAATTTTTTCAATTACCTCCAAAGGATTGGATTTGTATCGTGCTACTACTACCGCACCCACAGCTTCTGAACCTTCTTTGTCTAATCCTCCTGTGCGGATTGCAGGACCAAAATTTACTTTTGCAATATCTTTTATGCGTATTGGTGTGTTGTCTCTTACATCCACTACTGCATTTTCTAGGTCTTCAATTTTTTTTATGTAGCCTATTCCACGAACATAGTATTGTGATTTATTTATTTCAATTGTGGCAGCACCAACATCTATGTTGCTTTTTGATACAGCTTTCATAACTTGCTCCACATTAATTTTATGAGCTTTTAGTGCATCAGGATCAATATCAACCTGGTATTCTTTTATGAAACCACCTATAGAAGCAACTTCAGAAACACCGTATACAGAGTTAAGGGCATATTTTAAATAAAAATCTTGAATGGTTCTTAATTCTTGAGGATCCCAGCCTCCAGTTGGTTTTCCAGTTTTGGGATCACGTCCTTCAAGCGTGTACCAAAAAACCTGTCCGAGCGCTGTAGCATCAGGTCCCATACTAGGCTGAACTCCTGCAGGTAAAGTACCTGAAGGCAATGAATTTAATTTTTCAAGTATGCGTGAGCGACTCCAGTAAAAATCAATTTTTTCTTCGAAAATAATATAGATGAATGACATTCCGAACATTGATGTGCTTCGTATGTCCTTTACACCGGGGATTCCAAGTAATGCAGAAGTTAGAGGGTAAGTTATTTGGTTCTCAATATCTTCCGGATTTCTACCCATCCATTCGGTAGCAATAATTTGCTGGTTTTCGCCAATATCAGGAATGGCGTCCACTGCAACAGGGTTGCGTGGAAACCAATCCATTTTCCAATCAAAAGGAGCATTAGCAATTCCTAATCCTATAAAACTAAATAGGACAAGAAATGCAACTAATCTATTTTCTAAAAAATATCGAATGATTCTGTTTAACATGATCTATTGTTTTGATTATCGTATACAATCATTTTTAGAAATGTATCGGTACTTTTATGAGAAATTTTATAGTTTATATAAACTATTTTTTTTCTTGTTTCGTTAACTCCATTTCACCGCATTTAGGGCACTTTCCTTCTTTCGCTGACATAACTTCAGGGTGCATTTCGCACTGATAATAAGCTTCACCGGTTTTTAATTTTGTGGTGTCGAAATTTTCTGTCGCTACATCGTTTTTTGATGTTGAAGCATTATTGCAAGAAAAAATAAATAAAGTTGCTAAAGCAACGCTTGATAAAATGATTTTTGTTTTCATAGATTTTAATTATTAATTATGGTTTAATTTATAGAAGGAGAAAGTGGAAATACATGAAAATGCATATGTGTTGAAAACACAAGTGTCCCACAACCAATAATAGGTTTGGGT
>CAIXIP010000233.1 GCA_903919535.1 uncultured Bacteroidota bacterium
ATTATAATTCACTATTGTCTTAAAGCAAAATGCTTTTTAAATATTCCTTCCGATAAATTCCCCTTGTCTTTAACCTTAATTCATATTAAAATGAAAACACTTCTATTTTGGTTTAATGCTTTTGTAACAAGAGTTTTTATGAAACAACTTGCTGCACTGTATTCGCCTTTAAAGGCAAATAAAAATTATGTTGATGAACATTTATTCATTTAATCTATTACTATGCAAGGTATAAAAAGAGACGTGGAACTTGTTGTTATTTCGGATGTGCATTTGGGAACCTATGGTTGTCATGCTAAAGAATTACTTCAATATCTGAAAAGCATAAATCCTCAAAAATTAATTCTTAATGGAGACATCATAGATATATGGCAGTTTAGTAAACATTACTGGCCAATTAGCCATATGCAAGTGATTAAGCACATAACTGGTTTAATGGCAGGAGGAGTAGAGGTTTATTATGTTACGGGAAATCATGATGAAATGTTAAGGCGATTTGAGGGATTTAAAATGGGTTCATTAAAGATCGTTAACAAAGTAGTTTTAAATCTTGATGGAAAAAAAGCATGGATCTTTCATGGTGATGTATTTGATGTAACGATGAAACATGCAAGATGGCTTGCAAAACTTGGCGCTTTTGGATATGACATTCTGATCTTGATAAACCGTGCGGTAAATTATTTTTCACTAAAACTAGGAAAAGGGAAAATATCACTATCAAAGAAAATTAAAAATGGTGTTAAAGGTGCTGTAAAGTTTGTTAACGCATTTGAGCAAACTGCTGCCGATATTGGAATTTCAAATAATTATGACTTTGTTGTTTGTGGGCATATTCATCAACCTGAAATTCGGGAAATGAAAAATGAAAAAGGGACAATAACCTATTTGAATTCTGGTGATTGGATTGAAAATCTGACAGCACTTGAATACAATGATGAAAAATGGAATATTTATAAATATCAAGAAGATGTTCTTGCACAAGCAGTAGATCTAACCAAAAATAATCACTCAACATTTAATAGAGAACAATTGTTTGAGAATCTGGTTGAAGAATTTAATTTAATGAAAAATGTTTAAACTATTTATTTATGAAAATATTATACGCAATACAAGGCACAGGAAATGGGCATTTAAGTCGCGCAAGAGACATTGTTCCATTATTGAAAAAGAAAGCAGAGGTCGACATTTTAATAAGTGGCATTCAAGCGGATGTAAGTTTGCCTTTTCCTGTTAAGTATCGTCTAAAAGGCTTAAGTTTTGTATTCGGTAAAAAGGGAGGGATAGATCTTTTGAATACCTATTTGAAAATGGATACTCGTGAACTATTAAAAGACATTGAAAAAATCCCAATACAAGATTATGATTTGGTTATTAATGATTTTGAGCCAATTACTGCATGGGCTTGCAAACAAAAAGGATTGCAATGTATTGCATTAAGCCATCAAAGTGCTGTACTTGCTAAAAATGCACCTAAACCAAAAAAGAAAGATACTTTAGGTAAAACCGTTTTGAAACATTACGCTCCTTCAACTGAGCAATATGGGTTTCATTTTTCAAAATTTGATAAAAATATTTTTACTCCTGTTATACGACAAGAGATTAGAAATTTAAAACCAACAAATAATCGTCACTATACTGTTTATTTGCCCGCTTATGATGATATGAGGTTGCTGAAATATTTAGGAAAGTTTAAAAATATTCAATGGGATGTATTTAGCAAGCATAATAAAAAAGTTGTGAAGCACAACAATATTACAATTCAACCTATCAATAATGAGGCATTTGTCAAGAGTCTTGCTGCCTGCACAGGTGTTTTATGTGGCGCAGGTTTTGAAACTCCGGCAGAAGCTTTGTTTTTGAAAAAGAAATTATTAGTGATACCAATGAAGGGGCAGTATGAACAACAATGCAATGCGGCAGCGCTTAAAGCAATGGGCGTTCCGGTAATAAAAAGTTTAAAGGAAAAACATCTTTCAGTCATTAAAGATTGGATTGAATACGGAAAAATTATTCCTGTTGATTATCCAGATGTTACCGAACAAATAATAAACAATATTATTGCAGATGTTATAAAAAGAAAAATTGTTGTCCGCGAAAAAGGCTGGAAGGAATTGTCACATGCTTAAAGCTTTTCGAAATTTCAATGTTCAATAAAAACGAATTTGGCGAAAATTTCAAATGGGGAATATCTACTGCTGCATACCAAATTGAGGGGGCTCATAATGTAGATGGTAAAGGCGCTTCCATTTGGGATACTTTTTCAAATCAATCAAAAAAAATAGTTGGAAATCATAATGGAAATCAAGCATGTGATTTTTACAATCGCTATGTTGACGATCTTCAATTAATTAAATCATTAAATATTCCCAATTTTCGTTTCTCAATTTCATGGTCACGAATTTTACCAAACGGAACAGGCGTTGTTAATCAAAAGGGAGTTGATTTTTACAATCGCTTAATTGATTCGGCACTTGAATTAGGGATTGATCCGTGGGTAACATTGTATCATTGGGATTTGCCTCAGGAACTTGAGAATAAAGGAGGGTGGACTAATCGTGAAGTCGTAAATTGGTTTTCTGATTATGTAGAACTCTGCGCTAAAAAATTCGGTGACCGAGTAAATCATTGGATGATATTAAATGAACCAATGGTTTTTACTGGTGCAGGTTATTTTTTAGGTGTTCATGCTCCAGGAAGAAAAGGATTACGAAATTTTATTCCAGCTGTTCATCATGCAACCCTTTGTCAATCCCAAGGAGCAAGAATATTAAAAAGTATTCATCCTAATTCGCAGATTGGAACAACTTTTTCCTGCTCTCATTTAGAGCCGAATACAAATTCAGAAAAAGATAGAATCGCAACTATAAAAGTTGACGCATTGATCAATCGTTTATTTATTGAACCCTCTTTAGGATTGGGTTATCCTACCAACGACTTAAAATTATTAGACAGGATTTACAGCTACTTTCAACCTAATGATGAGAAGCTATTACCATATGATTTTGATTTTATTGGATTACAAAATTATACACGTGAAATAGTAACACACTCCTATTTCGTTCCATTGCTCAATGCAAAATTAATTAAAGCAGATAAGCGGAAAGTTCCTGTTACATTGATGAATTGGGAAGTTTATCCTGAATCGATTTATCAAACATTAAAAAAGTATGACGCTTATCCTCAAATAAAAAAAATCATAATAACAGAAAACGGAGCCGCGTTTCATGACACTCATTTTGATGGAAAAATCATTGATGAGCCACGAACTAATTATTTAAAAACTCACATAAGAGAGGTGTTGCGTGCAAAACAAGAGGGAGTGAAAGTTGAAGGCTATTTTGTTTGGACTTTGCTCGATAATTTTGAATGGGCCGAAGGATATTATCCACGCTTTGGTTTAGTGCATAACAATTTTATGACGCAAGAGCGCATCATCAAACAATCAGGATATTGGTATAAACAATTTTTAGAATAAGGTTATGTTTATAATTGTATCCCAACCACCAACACATCATCAGTTTGCTCTTCATTGTTTTTCCAATCTTTAAAAACTCGCTCTAACTCCAATTGTTGAGTTTGCATTGAATGTTTGGTTGTTTTTACCAAAATACTTTTAAACTTTTTTGTCATTAATTTTTTATTTTTTGGCCCTCCAAATTGATCTGCAAAGCCATCACTACAAAAGTAAAGTTTATCTCCTTTAATATATTTTGCAATTGTACTTTCATATTTTCTGACTGGTTCAAGGTGCATCCCTCCAATTGGATAACATGAACCCTTAATGACGACAAGTTCCTTTTTAGAAATATGGTAAAGCGGACGTTGTGCACCTGAATAGGTTAATGTTGATGTTTCGCAATCGATACAACATATTGCAATATCCATTCCATCACAAGTCTGATTCTCATCATCAAAATATATTGATGAATAACTGAAAGCTTTCTTAAGTTTATGATCAAGCCTTTGAAGAACAGATGAAACATCCGTATTTTTTTCTTCTATCACAATTTGATTCATCAGGTTTATGCCTAAAACTGACATGAATGCTCCAGGTATCCCATGCCCTGTGCAATCTGCAACAGCTATTATTATTTTGTTTTCAATTTTAGTGAACCAATAAAAGTCTCCGCTAACAATATCTTTGGGTTTAAACAGTATAAATGATTTAGGAAATAAGCGATGGAGATGCTTTTCTTTAAGCATCATTCCTTCTTGAATTCGCTTAGCATACATTATACTATCGTTTAATTCTTTTTCTTTATGAACATTGCTTTCAACGCATTTATTAAGGTGAATGCATTTTCGTTCGGTTGATTCTGTTTTTTTTGTTTTAATATCTTTTTTGATTAAAGAGTTTTCATTAAACTCTTTAAATTCAAATGGTGATTCCGGTTGAAGGAGCATAATCAAAGTAGTTTGGAGTAGAATAGTAGTGTTGTAAATTTGAGCGATACAACATTACAAAACCTTTATTAATTGATGGTTTAAGCGATATGAAGAAATTATTAAACTCGATGAATGTTAATATATTTAGAGATTAAACAATTTATAACTACGATAAAAATGTATTTGTAATGAATTTAATTTTTCTGCCTATAAAATGCTTTCAAAAATATTTGAGCATCAGAGCATCAAGATTGTTCATATAGAAAGTGAAAAAAAGTACCTGTTGTTTTTTGTAATCCGTTTTTTTGAAAAATCTAGCGGTTTCGGATTTTTCTTCAGAAGAAGAATTCTTATAGGGTGCTCGCTAGATAAAATATTTAACCAGCACAAAAGTACTATTGAGTTTGAATATGTTTCAAAAAGTTAAGTTAAATAAACATTATTAATTTGTTTGTTAGCGGAGGAACCCAAATGAAACGTAATTTTTCATTTATATTTTCGTGTCGATTTATAAAATCAATAAAAGGAAACATAGAAATATTTATGCTTTCCCATAATCTAAAATTTACATACTTAACAAAATCTTCATGAAACCTTAAATTTTTCATTACCATATATTTGATTCAGTGTCCCTACTTTTAACTAGCAATAAAAACACAAATGAAGAAATTATATTTTATCCTGGTAATAATTTTATTTAGTAACATCGCATTCGCTGGAGATAACAACAATGCTAAGGATAAGGAGAGTTCTAAGCTTGTCTTTGGAAAAATAATTGATAAAAAAAGCGGAGAAGAAATTGCCGGTGCAGCAGTAAAAATTGATGATAAAATTGTTTATACAGATTTAAATGGAAATTTTTCTGCAAGCATTTCCACAAAACAAACTCAAGCAATTGTGACATCAATTTCATATAATGACACTAAAGTTAACATAGATCCCTTTTCATACTCAAAAATAGTTGTCGAGTTAGAATCAAAATAGTTAAATCCTATATTTATAAAACCCCTTGCATATTAAATATTCAAGGGGTTTTTCGCTGATAGAAATCAGGATTTTACCCTTTCTGTACGTTAAGTTTACATTAACTTAACATTAAAAAATATTTATTGACTTGTAAGCAAAATATTAAAATATTTATTGTGTTATTTGTGTTGATTAATTACAAACATAAACTTTAACGCCATGAAAAAAATAATTTTATTACTTGCAGCTAACCTTATGATGGTTATCGGAGTATCGGCACAAAACATAGTTTTAAAAGATGGATTATATTATTCTGAAAAAGGAAATTTATACACAGGGTCGTATACTACATCTTTCGAATCAGGAAATAAAAAGTCAACGGTGGTTATTGCAGAGGGGAAAATAAATGGAGCAGTTACATATTACTATGAAAATGGAAATGTAATGGAAACAGGTTCATTTACTGAAAATGAAAAAAATGGACAATGGTTGCGTTGGGATGAACTAGGAAATAAAATTGCTGAAGCATATTATGTTTCAGGAAAAAAAGATGGTACTTGGTTCGTTTGGGACACTTCCGGAATTAAACGTTACGAGATGGTTTATGCTATGGGTGAAAAAGTTGGTAGATGGTCGATGTGGGATGGAAGTGGAAATTTAATAAGCGAAAAATCATACAGCGCAATTTGATTATTAATATGATAAAAAAGCAGTCCTTCCCTACGAAGGATTGCTTTTTTTTGTAATTAAACTTCCAAACTATAGCCAATTCCTTTAATTGTTTTTATGTATTTATCGCCTAGCTTCTCACGAAGCTTACGTATATGGACATCGATTGTTCTGTTATTTGAAAATATTTCATATCCCCAGATCAATTCTGATATTTCTTTACGTGTAAAAACCTTTCGCGGTGAAGTATAAAGCAAGGATAATATCTCAAACTCTTTTCGCGGTAATACTATTTCATCTCCATCTTTTAAAATTAGATACCGCTCCCTATCAATTGTTAACCCGGTAGTTTTTGTTTTCTCTACTTCAACTTGAAGCGTTGTGTATCTTTTTAATAATGCTTTTAGTCTGCTAACAAGTACACGAGGTTTAACAGGCTTAATAATATAATCATCAGCACCAGCATTAAATGCAGCTATTTGTGAATAATCTTCATTTCGTTCACTGTAAAATACAATAAGTGTATTAGATAATTCGGGTTTGTGGCGAAGTTCGATACAAATGTCAATACCATCCAATTCAGGCATTAATAAATCAACCAGTACAAGCTGTGGCAGTTCTGTTTCAGCAATTTTAATTGCTTCACGAGAATTTCTAGATGAGATGACAGAAAACTCCTCGCCCTTTAATGCTGTTGTTATAGCTGAAATTATTTCGCTATCGGAATCAATTACTAATATTTTATGAATAGGGCTTGCCATTTGTTTGTTATAATGGCATAAAAGTACCTCAGGTATTCTAGTTTTACATTAAGATAAAATTAACTTTACTTTAGGAAATCATACAATATGTAGGTTCTTCCTAACCATATTCCTTCTTCGTGACCTTTTCTTTAAAAAGGTTTCATTTTCTAGCTCTTTATAAATGAAAAACTTCAATTTACCCAAGGCAATTTAATTATTACCATTTCTGTCTAGATTAACCTCCTTTTATAATCCTTGAAATAGTGCGAAGCAAGTGTTCGTCTTCATTCCCATTCACGACCCAAAAGGGAGTTTTTCTGAAAAGGAAAACTCCCTTTTCTTTTTAATTCAACAATAATAGGCTGTTTGTGCAGTGTTTTTTCTTCAAATTGAGTTCGATATATTTAGCTTATAATTCTGTTATTTTGTTTTAAAAAGTTTAAAATCCTTTTAATAAAGCCTTTTGTCTTGTTCGAGCCCCAATTAGGGTGAAGATTTTTTATTAGGTTTGAGATTCAAGCATAATAAAAATGTCTAATAAAAAGGATTATTTGAAAGGGTTATCACAAGAGGATATAAAAGTTCTTCGTTCATTGTCTAAAATATATGTAAAGTTTATTGTTAAGCAAGTTGAAGAACAAAAAAAGCATCATCAAATTCTAAAAGGATTTTGTAAATGTTGTAATTTTTTCATTATAACAGTATTTGTGTAAACAAAAATGTTTATATTTGTAATATGAAATCGAATATTCAAATCATAAAAGGTGTTCATCCAGGTATTATTTTGGAGCGAGAATTGAAGCAACGAAATCTGGGGAAAGGTCGTTTCGCTCTTTCTTTACAGGAGTTTCCACAGACTCTTGTTTCTATAACTAAAGGGAAGCGAAAGATGAACACACCTTTAGCTTTAAAGATAGAACAAGCTCTTGGTATGGAAGAGGGGTATTTTATGATTCTGCAGGTTTACTATGATATTGAAGAGGAGAAAAGAAGACAAAATACAGAACATCCGGATTTCACTAAATTAAGATCAATATTGTTTTGGGATACAAAGATGGAGAAGATTGCCTGGGAAAAACAAAAAAAAGCAGTTGTAAAAAGAGTGTTTGAGCGTGGTAATGAAGTAGAAAAAAAAGAGATTATCCGTTTTTATGGCAAAGAAATAGTAACTGGAATTTTAAAAATGTATGGCAAATAGTTTATTTTATAAAACAGTAAGTCCTTTGTTATTGAGTGTTTTGAAAACTCTAATGGCGGCCAAAGAGTTTGAAGAATTTAGATTGGTTGGTGGAACTGGATTAAGTTTATACAGAGGACATAGAGAATCTGTTGATATTGATTTGTTTACTGACGCACCTTACGATTCAATTGATTTTGATAAGATAGATTCTTTTTTACGTTCAAAATATCCCTAAGTTGATACTAGTAATGATGATATAATTGGCTTTGGTAAATCTTATTTTGTTGGTGAAAGTGAAAACAACAGCATTAAGCTTGACCTTTTCTATACGGATGAATTTATTGAAGCGGTTACGGTGATTGATGCTATTCGTCTTGCTAGTGTTGAAGAAATTATCGCAATGAAGTTAGATGTAATTCAAAGAGGAGGTCGTAAAAAAGATTTTTGGGATCTTCATGAATTAATGGATGAGTACAGTATAGATAAAATGTTTTCTCTTCACGAAAAAAGATACCCATATAGTCACAACAAAATTATATTGAAAAAGAATTTTATACAGTTTGAAAATGCGGATGGTGATTTTGATCCGGTATGCTTAAGAGAAAAACATTGGGAACTAATTAAGGTGGATACGATTGATTTTGTTAATACACTTAAATAAGTTTATTCTTTATTATTTTTTCAATTACCCTTAAAAAGTGTTTTTCTTCATTCCCATTCACGACCCAAATTGCCAGTAGAAGCCCAGTAAAAACTGGGCTTTTTTTATTTTTTTAGCCGAATACAACAAATGCTTGATGTTTGAGAAGGGGATAAACTTATTTGTAAAATCAGCAATAGCCAAAGAAAATTATTACATCAAAACAATCTCAATTAATAATCAAATACTTTTTAAATGTTTGGTTTAAGCAGGTTCCGACAATTATATATGCGCCAACAGGAAGTTTACTCGCGGAATCTAATATTGAATCTAAATTACCTGACTTGTCGGTTACCAAAATTTTTGAAAACATTTTTACACCAAGTATATTATAAACTACTACCAAAATTTCTTTTTCGGAGTCAAAGTTCGATACTTTTATAGAAGTTGATTCAGATGAAAAAATAGGATTAGGGTATATATCAAATCCGAAATCATTTGCAGCGGAATTGGAAATGTTAATTGCGACAATTTCACTTATTGTACTTTTTCCATTATAATCTGTTTGACGTAAACGATAATAGTTTGTTCCATTTGCTGGTTTCGAATCTATTAAAGAATAATTATTTTGTACACTAGTTGTTCCTTTACCTTGAACAATACCGATAGAATAGAAATCAGTTGCATTGGATGATTTCTCAACGGTAAAATAAGCATTATTCGATTCTGAAGCCGTTGACCAATTAATAAATACATCAGGACTGGTATAAGTTGCATTAAATGAAATCAACTCAACTGACAAAGGGTTGTAAGCATTAGTATTTGACCCGAAAGTAAATGGACTAAATGTATTCACAACATAATTTGTTGAGATTGAACCAGAAGAAGTTCCAGAGCACGTGCCCGTTGTGGTAACATCATCATTGTTATTTTCCCATGTTGAATCTACCGTGTTGCCATGTGCAATTCTTAAGCTTGCACAATCATTAATCTGACTCCATGATGCATCTTCCCAATACAGTGTTACTGTTGCATTGCCAGCTCCAACAAGTCTATCAAGGTGCCAGTGCTCTAAGGTACTTGCATCTGCTAACAATGGGTAAACTGTAGTTGACAAATGACATATAGACGAATCAGAACTGGCAGAATATCTTCCTTTAAATGAAGTTATAGCTGTAGGGGCACCAATTCCAAGTCTTGCCCAACGAATGCCATCTCCTATGGGGAAAACAAAGGCTGTGTTACCTTCTTTTATCATTGGGCCATCAATAAAGCTAGCTAATGAACCGCCATCAGGAACAACACTTGATCCAGATGCCAATGTAAATGGAATACTATCATAAGTGAAAATATTTCTATTTGTTAAGGACAATGTATTTGTAACTTTTACTGGAGATGTAATTGATAGGCTTCCGGCCGAGAACGAATTATTTACTGTTAGATTATAAAGTGTTGTTAAAGAAGCTCTTCCTTCAATTGCTTGCGCAGTTGTTGAGCCATTCATGGTGATAGTATTTCCGGAGGTTGCCGTGAATATTCCATCATTGTTTAAACTGCCATTTATGTTGTGATTATATGCTCCGGTAATAAATGTTGCGATGGAATCTATAACCAAATTACCACCAATGTTTAACGATTGATTTGCTGAGGCTGATGCTGTTCCTTGCATATGTAAATCAGCATGTATTGTTAATGGACTGCTGGGTAATGTTTTGGCTCCTGAACCACTCAATACCAGTGTATGAAAGTGTGGAGTTGCATCTGAAATGGTAACTGTTTGTGCACCATTCTTATTGTATTCTATTGTTGCATTGAATAAGTCTGCAAACCATTGACCAGTGCCAGTTTTTGTTACATAATTCCCTATCTTCATGATGTTGTTCATCATATTTCTTATAGATGCGCCATTAGCGATTTCAACATCGTAAAATTGTGTTGTGCCTGTAATCCCAGCGCCCATGCCTGTAAATATTACTTTGTAACCATTTGGGATAAATCCTCCTGAAACATCATTCCATGCTCCCCCCCCAAATGCTCCTGTTGCAGTAATGGTGACGTTACCAAGCGCTGTTAATGGCACACCATCACCAATGGAGATTGATTGTAGGGTTAAATTTCCTGATGGTAGAATTGGAAGACTCCCTGTTATAGTAATTGCATCCGGTATAATTACACGGCTTGTTGATATTGGAGCCGTTCCTTCTACCCAGTTTTCAGAAGTTGTCCATGAACTAGTCAAAGCAGCAGTTTTCCAGGTTCTATAGGAATTATTGTTGTGTGTATAAAGTGAGAACATTGTACGCCAATCGTGCGGAAAGCCTGGGTTGCCCGTTTGTCCCAGAACGTACATATAGTAATCAATAGGGATATTTAATCCTTCAAAAAATTTTGCTCCTGGTGTTGTAATATCATAAGATGAAATACCATGTTCATCATGCGATGTATAGCCTTTCCCTGAACCTCCGCTTGCAATTGCTGTTGGAATGTCATAATCGCCTGTGGTAAGTGCGCTTTCTGTATTGCCGTTCAATTCCGAATCAAGGTAATGTAGTTTAAATGCAGTAAAAAGTCCTGGTGCTGTTATTGGCATCAGTATTTCATAATGTCTTAAAACTGGCGCTTGCGGTAATATAGGCAAGTCTTCGTTTGTGGTGGATGTACCGATAGTAGCAATCATTGTAATATATGATGGAGCTGTTCCGATACCAATCAAAATAAAAGTAGTTACGGGGTTACCAAATGAGTATAAGGTATTGGCAATAGGGTTGTCCCTCCTTACAGGACCTGTTACATCACCAAACCCCGTGTTCGTTGCAGCAAGTGTCATGGTTAGTGTGTTTGCCCCCATATCCAACAAGCCTTTTGTACTAGAGGCATTTGGAACGCTCGTACTACCATTGTTTAGATTTAAAATACCATTAATTGTAAAGTCGCTATTAGCAGTAACTCCGCCTATTCCCGTAACACTCATATTGTTTACAGCACCGCTAAAAATGGATGCTGGTAAATTTAACGCAGAGGTATTTGAGAAAACAATATTTGCAGAAGCATTTGAAACGTTAATGTATCCGCTTGTTCTAGTAATCGTGTTCCCTGAAATAGTTAAAGTATTCGCACCTACAGTTAGTGTTCCAGATGTTAGGGTCAGTGTACCTACGATACTTAAATTTCCATATAAATTAACCCCGCTTGCACGATTTATAGTTAAATTATTAAGCAAAAATGCAGGCATACTAATGCTTCCTGCTGTACCTCCAATAATCATATTTGTAGAACTTCCACCTGTAACCGTTCCTGTCATTGCTGTTACTATTCCATTAAATGTTAAAGTATTTGAACCAATGGCGAAATTGCCTGCATTTAGAGCAATGCTGCTGTTTATTGTTAAATCTCCATTTAATGTTAATCCATAGGTATTGTTAATATTTAAGCCATCAACAATGTTATTTAAAAAAGTGCCCGAGGGAACAATTTGGGCTGAGGTGCCATTAAATTTTATTATTGAGTTGTTTGAACTTGCATCAATTTGGGCTCCATTTGTAAATTTTATGGAATCATTTATTGTAAATTGAAATCCATTTGTAATCAATTTATAGGTTGATTGAGCATTTGTAATCTTACCGATAATTCTATTTTGATCTAATATACAATCGTTATTAGGGCTGGCATCAAAGACTATATTTGCTCCTGATAATGGGACCTCCCCATTTAACCAATTAGATGCCGTGTTAAAATCTGTACTGGTAGCACCTTTCCATACAAAATCATTTTTTTCCAATGCACCCATTCTTGGAGGAACACCTCTTGTAATTCCTAAATAATCTGTTGTAATACCTGTTATTGCTATACCATTTAATGTTGCTGATATTACATAATCTGAAGGATTTGTATCACCAGGGTCAAAAAATAACGGATCTGTATTTAAACTATTCAAATCCTGACCGGTTGCTGTTTTCCATAATGGAAGAGTTGTTTTGTCTGCTCCACTGCAAGATCCTAATATTCCGCTAGAAGCGTAATAGTCATTGTAATCAATTGTCAAACCTGTTGTTCCTGAAACTCTTATTGCATAATGTTTTCCAGCTCCACCAGAACGAACATTCATCAAAATATTATTTCTGTAATTTCTGATGGAACCATTATTTGAATTCCATAAGGCGGCAGTTGAAGAAGTTGTTCCTCCTATGACATTACCAGCAATGTATATCGAGTTGAAATAGATGTAATTATTATTTGCAAGAACACCCCCGCTATTATCATAAATTCCATAAATTTTACAGTTAGAACTAACTCCTAATCCTAAATCAATAATATTGTTGACGCAAGTTACTACCCCCCCTGCAAGCACTATTCCATCCATTTCCAGATTAGTGCTAGAAGAAGAAATAGATAAGCTATGTACAAAATTTCCAGAAACAATATTATTACTAGCAGTTGAACCTGAATATTGAATTCCAGTAACGGTCACGTTTGCTGCAATACTAGTGTTTGTCAAATTAGAAATTGTATTGCCACTTACTGTTTGATTCGTACCAGTTGAAGTTACTGTTTGTTGTATTCCTTTTACCAAAACAGAGGCTGCATCTGCAGAAAAATTCCTAATAGTATTGTTTTGAATAATATTCGAACCTCCACTCGTGCAAATACCATCTAATTTCGAAGTTTGGTTTCCTAAGTAATTACTTGTTAAGTTGGCAATAGTGTTGCCTGTAATGGTTGAGTTAGGGGTATTTGAATTAACAAAGATTCCTCTAAGGTCTTGCTTCATTATTGATGAAGTAGCTAAAGAACTTGTTTGTAAGCTATTTGCAGTTGTTAAACTCCCAATTAAATTATTTGTGATGGAAATTGATGGTGCCGAACCACTGATCACAATTGCTTCCAAGCAGTGTGAATATGCATTGTTTCCAACTGTAGTAATTGATCCAATTGTATTATTCGAAATTGTAACAATTCCTGAACTTTGATGACGAATACCATGTGTGGTGGCATATCCATTATAACCATTAAACATTACAGTAGGAGCAGAGGTGTAGCCCGATCCTCCATTTGTAATCGTATAACCTGTAACCACTCCTCCTGTAATTGTTGCAGTTGCCGTAGCAGAAACTGTACTGCCTGATTGTGAAAAAGAAATTGTTGGTGCAGTAGTAAAACCACTTCCACCCCCAATTATTGTAATTCCTGTAACGGCTCCCCCGCTTATGGTTGCCGTAGCAGATGCATTCGCATTGTTAATTGTTATAGATCCGGTCCCTGTTGCTGAACCAATGGTATTGCCTGTGACATTGATATTGCCAGAAGCAAGATACATCCCATCCCATGGATTACTATTTGTGCTGGTGTAATTAATATTTTGAATAACGTTATTTTGCAATGTTACCGGTGTTGTCGTTCCTCCACTTAAATTGATAACATATAAATTGTGAGGAAAGTTTGAATTAATCGTCCATGCTGAACCTGCGCATAAAGGAGCGCTACCACCAATATAATTTCCGCTTACAATATGACTAACAGATGTTCCAATAGTAATTACATAATAAACATTTGCAGAAGCAGGCACAAAGGTTGAGGTTTCATAAAAACTATTGTCTGAAATCGTCCAATCTGAAGAATTCGCAGCAATGTTTATACCGTACGAATATGAGTTTGTTCTAAAAAAATTATAAATATTGTTATTACTAATTGTGTTCCCTGAATTTTCACGTCCAACCGTTCCCCATGAATATATTGCATTGTTTACTCTTCCTCCGGCATCACTGGTAATGTTATTGTTATCAATTAAATTATTGTCATTCCCATTACCAGATGTGGCATTTGAAAATAAGACTATTGCGTTACCTGAACTTGTTGCAGAACCTTTAATTGTGCAATATTTAATAGTATTATTTTCTGAAGAGTTTATAAACTTAATTGTTGAAGACGAAGTCCCTGTATTGGTATTTGTTATTATTAGGTCTTTTGTTGAACCACTGGCATTTACTCTTCCATCAATCACCACATTATCTGCTCCATTTAAATTAATTAGTGGATTTGATAAATTTCCACTGATCGTATATCCAGAACCTGTAGGGTAAATTTGAATAGATGTGTAATTAGCACTGCCTGAACCACTAGCATTAAGTGATGCAGACGCAGTTTCTGTGGTACTGCTGATTATTTTTAAATTTATGTTTCCCGTAATTGTTCCTGCATTTATCGCATCAAAAGCAGCTTTTAAAGTGGTGTAATTTCCTCCGGAACCAACAGTTTTATTGGTTTGAGCACTTAGTATCGACATTGAGGTGACAATAATTAACATCGTAATTATTGCTGTAGGAAAGTTTGGTTTCATAATTGGGAGAATTAAAATCCACAACAAACTTACTTAGGTATTTTGCTTGTTATATAGCAATGTATTGTTGTTTATTTCATATGTAAGAAAAGTTCGAAAATTGTCAAAATTAATATTGATAATTTTGGGTGTCCTTTTTACAATAATTTTAGTAATTAATTTTAAAGTGAACGTGCCCAATAAGCCTCCATTAGTTGGAGCGCTTTTTTCCAATCTAAAAGTGCAGCCTTATCATTTCCATTTTCTAAAAAGATATCACCTCTAATCATATATGGAGCAGGGTCTTTAGTATTGCATTTTATTGCAAAATTGCAATGAAACAACGCGTTATCATATTCCTTTAAACTAAAGCAGCCTTTTACATATTTAATGCAATCATATCGGGATGATTTTTCGGAAGAATTCTTTTCCAAAATATTAATTTGATTCCCGAACACAGTTTTTTTAAATTCACATTTAAATTCGCAAGACTTTTTTAAAGTTTTGCTTCCAAGTAGTTTGTCCAAAATATTCATTTTCTTATTTTGTTAATTGTTTCTACTTATGAGCCTTTTAGTAGCTCCTTTTATATATTTCTTTTAAGAATCTATATTAATTTGAGGAGAATTAACATTTTAAACAAAACTTATAATCCTTGAAATTTTAATAATATGCATTAAATAGTATTTGGTGCATTTTCAATAATAGTGCCGCAAGTGTGTTTTATTGCGGTACGAACGGTTGTAAAGTGTCGATAAAAAATTTTTTTCCAAAAAGTGGACGTTTTGTTTGTGTTTTGGAAATACTAACTAATATTCGATTGAATTCAACCAAATACATATGCCGGTTTTTACAATGCTATGTTCCGAAAGGTCATCAAAGAAAATTTTAAAGAATTGCAATTTGAGTTACTTGCAACATTAACAACTGAATAAAAGAAGGGATATTTTACGAAAAATGACTGGGAAATTAGATTGGAATGTACCGAAATACAAAACTAATTTCTCTTATTGATTGCTATGTGTATGATGTTAGCTGTTAGTTTTGCTCCTTTTTCAACATTGTTAAAGCAAAATATCCAATTATTAAGATAACTGCTCCCATCACTATCCAAAGCCATTTTTTATTTTTAATCAGTGAATTATCTATTATTTGAGGAGGCATTTTTATCTGCTCTGAGCCATAATTTATTTCGGGTAATTGGATCGGGATATTTTTCTTGAAATGAACCAGATCATATGTTGGTGCTTCATTATTTTCTTTCCCATATGCAAGATATAAATTATCGGATACAGGTAAGTTACAGATCAATCTGCATTGCTCAGTGAAAGCCTTTATTTCACTTATTTCAATAGGTTCATTGTCATAATTAATGATCTCAATTTTCAATTTTTTTGATCTCGAATTGTTTAAGACAATCGAATTTGTATCAATAGATGTAAATACGGATGTGTTTACCAAATACCAGTTTTCAAGATCTCCTTTTGGAGTATGGTACGTGCCACTAGATGCGTAAACGTTGATGTTTCTGTAGAAATCTGTTTTGTTGTTAGTTTTTAATTTGATATAATTAATAACGTAAGATGTTGGGAGGTCAACAATTATTTCAGATGTTTTGTTCTTTTTATCATTTTTTTGTTTCCAGTTGAAGTTTTTTATTTCAGTGTATTTCCCTTGTGTGGAAATGTTTTCAAAAGCATTAGCATTTGTTATTTGAATCCGTTGACTAGCATCGTCATCAAATTTTAATCTGAAATAAGTGTATTCTGAATTCGGAAAAAATAGAGTAGTGTAGGAAAAGTTGTCTTCTGAATTCTGAAAGCGAACAATCCTTAGATGGTCTTTGATCGTAAACCATTGCTTGTTATCATTACTACCTTCAATTCGTAAATTTTTATCAAAATTAAAGTCTGCGACATCGAGTTTAATTTGATTGATTGTTTCTTTTTTGTTGAATTTTAAAGTTAGATACGAACAGCATTTTTCATTGTATGTGTCATTGATCAATTCAAATGGAAGGATTACCTGTTCATTTTTTGTTCCCATCCATTCAAAAATGTATGGTAATTCGGTTGTGTCATTTCCTTTTAAATTATACAACCGGATATCGTTTATGTTGCTTTTGCAATGTCCGATAACTTCCGGCAATAAAGGAATAGAGTAATAAGCATCTTTTTCTGCTTTATTTACTTTTCGTTTAAAAGTGTAAGAATCTATTTGGGAAAAGGCTGTAAAACTAAATATTAATATATG
>CAIXIP010000234.1 GCA_903919535.1 uncultured Bacteroidota bacterium
AACAGTTCTTCTAAAGAAGTGTTAATTCAGTCCCAGCAAACTACGATGAAGTTATTGTCGAAGAAAGAGCTTGGTCAGCATCCGAAATAAAAAAATATTATTCACAAGCTAAAGGGCAATTTGTGCCACAATAAAAAAATATATGAAACAACTTTTTATTCAATTAGCCGATAAACATTCAGAAGAAATAAAAGCAGCTGTAGTTGGTGCAGGTGGATTAACTGCTTTATTTACAAGTTTGGATATTATTCTGAAATGCGCTGTATCTGCTGTTATTCTGTTGTATTATGGAATAAAAATACACGCACATTACAAAAATAAATCAAATCAAAAAAGCGATGACTGATCAGGAGAAGTTAATAGCAAAATACGGAAATCCGTTCGAACATAAATCGGAATTTGAAGCTAAATGGATGACTGTTTGGAATTGTCAGAACGAATTCCCTTCGCTTCCATTTCATCGTATTTATTGCCATAAAAATTTAGTTCCTGAACTACAAAAAGTTTTCAAAGCATTACTGGAAAAAAATTTACTGAAGGAAATAAAAACATTTGATGGATGTTTTCTTCCACGTTACATACGTGGTTACGAAGCAAAAAAAATATTGTCAATTCATACCTGGGGATGCGCTGTTGATTTTAATGCTGCTGAAAACCCTTTAGGTGGCCCTGTAAAATTTACAGAATTATTTTTACAAGTCTGGAGAGATTTGGGTTGGGGTGTTGGTAAAGATTTTAAACGTATCGATGCAATGCATTTCGAAAAAACGAACATATAACATGAAAAAACACGCAAGTAAATTAGCAACTATTGGAGGTTTATTAACCTCATTAGGTGTTGCTGCAGTTGTTGATTGGGATACTTTTGATTTCCATAACCCTGCACATATCTGCAAATTATTTTTTATCCTAGTGCCGGCAATTGGTGGATGGTTAACAACTCTTAAGTAAGACAAATGCCAATTCACGAAATAACCGACATATCTACTTACCAATTTAGCAAAAACCCTGTTATTGCTAAACTGGAAACAGATTCATACATCATTACTCCTGGCGTTTGCGCACAAATAAAAATTGATGCATCAACAGTAGATGGTGCAAATGCAGTAGGTGGTAGTATTTTATTTCAATGGGCAACAGATAGCGTATTATTTACTGTAGCATCATCACCTGATGATACTGGATGCCAGGTAAGAGAAAAAGATGTTTTAAACGATGCACAATATGCATTACAATTGGTTGAAGATCTATCAAAAAACTATAAGCTTTCCGAAAATTATACAATTAAAAAAACAGGAACAAGTATTGAATTAACTGCTAAAATTGAAGGATCCGAATTTTCGCTATACGATAATTTTCATTCATCAAGTTTTGGATATGTTATCAATGCAACTTATACTGATGGTATTGATATAGTTTATGCTGAAAACTATAAAATGAAAGCCGATTTATGGATGGAAGATTCTTTTAATTCAGCAACATTTGTTAAAAATGGGACCATTGAATTAGATCCGTTGGACAATACATGTATTTTCGATTTTCAAACCATTGCCAATTCCAACCTTTCATATTGCTTACCATCCTATAACGAAAGCTCACCAATTAGCTGTGATCAAACAATAAAGAAGTTTTATATCCGCTATATCGAAAAATACGGTAATCCAATTATTGAGCGACAAGTAAATACATCTTCTACCGGTCATATTGTTAAAGCAGGTATTATTAAAGAAGATTTTAATGCAACAACCGATTTAATTGAAAATAAATTTCGTGTTACAAATGTTGTTGATCCCGAAACCAAATCAATTGTATCCGTTGCTTCCTTCATGACAAAGCAGCCACGAATAAAAAAGGTGCGTGAAACACAACAAGAATTTCTTTATTTCTGTGTTCCAGGTAATCCACACCAGGTATATCTTAAAATTACCGTATCATTCAAAAATGGATCAGCTGATGTAATTGAAACAAAAACAGCCACAACAGGTAATTCATATCGTGTAATATGTTTCCCTGTAGGATTTACAGCACTTGGATTATCAACTACAATTAATTTTGAGGATGTAAAAAAATATAAAGTACAAGTATTAGATTATGATACTGATGCTGTGATATCCGAAAGCTTTACGTATATACCTGAAACGGATTCATTCATTGATGAACACTATTTATTATTTACTCAAAGTTTTGGTGGTGTAGATACACTTCGATTAACAGGTATTCAGGAATCAGTATTTGATGTAGAAAAAGAAGTTGTTCAAAAAACACGTTTATATGATACATCCAGTACTTCAGGTGAGTTTGCAGAAATAGCGCATCAAAAAGTAAATAAGTTTAAAGTAAATACAGGTTGGATAACAAAAGAACAAGCCGATTGGTTAGAAGATCTATTCATTTCCGAACAAAAGTATGTTCTATTAAATAGGGCATTCATTCCAATTATTATTGCAACATCAGCATTAAAAAAATACGATAGTAAATCAACACTATTCTTTTATGAATTCGATTATAGTTTAGCATATAAAAACAATGTTATATGATACGGATAGTTTTAAACGGAATAGATCTCGATACTTCCGAAACATCATTACGTTGGGAAAGCGTAAATTCATTATTTGAAGATAATGCCCTGCAATCTGATTACTCATTCCCCTTTATCCTTAAATATTCTGATAACAATATGCGTGCGCTTGGATTTTCTAATAAAGCAGATGTACCAACGGATAGTGTTGTGTTTCCTGTTTTATTATATATCGATTCAAAAAGTATTAAAAGCCAACTGATCATCAATGGAACCGGTAAAAATGGATTTAATGTAAATATTGCCGGTGGAATAAATGGATTATTAAATTCCGAAAAAAAGCTAAACGAACTTAATTATATGCCCGAAACAAATGGCATAATTGATTTGGGCGTTAGCTTTGGAAATATGGCCATATATCAGGAAGTAGATTGGAAGTTATCCATTGCTTTTCCGCCACATTATAATCCTAATTTTTATGGTGCTTCTAATCCTGACTTTAATGGAATCATAAATAAGATGGATGCTACCGTTGGTAATTTTCTTACCAATACTACAATAAATGAATATGCATTTGTTCCTTTTTTATATATCCATTACATCCTAAAAACAATAGCGGATGAAAACGGATTAAGTGTTTCCGGAACCTATTGGAATGATCCTGAATTAGCTAGTGCATTACTATATAATAATTATGCACTTGATAAAGCAGAAGATCAAGGCGCAATAGTAAAAACGGGCTATGATAGAACATGGACATGGTCAAGTGTTTGGAATATTGTTACCGGTGTTTTATTGGTATCACACAGTCCTGATTCATCTGTTATAATTCAATTTTCAGATTTTTATTCTGGATGCTCAAATATTGAAGGTAATTTCCATAATTCCGATTTTAAATATTACATACCATCTTCAGGTGATTATGCTGCTAAATTTCCTGTACGTATAAATACATCAGCAGGATATCCACGTTCGGCACAAATACAGATCATTTATAAATATGCAGGTGTTGAAACAATTATCGGATATGAAGATTATATATCAACTACAGTTGGTGGAATCAGAAGCTTCAATGTACTTGGTGTAATTGAAAGTGCTTCTGCAGGTGGTGAAATTTATGCTAAACTAAAAAATACTACCGGTGATGTATTTGCACCAAATACCGTAGGCACATATTATGGTCCTAACTTACAAATTGAATGGACCGTTAAATATGATGGACAAATAACTATATATCGTTATGATACATCATTTAATATAATGGATCAATATGTAAATCTTAAAAATCACTTACCTGATTTAACAGTTCCTGATTTTTTAAAAGCCGTTAAAAATTATGCTCAATGTGAAATATCTATTGATTGGGATGAACACAATATGCAAATTAATTTAGCCGAAAAAATAATTTCAGATAAACCCGCAGTAGATCTTACCGAATTAGCAGATCCCAATTTTGAACAAATATTCGATGAAAAAAACAAAGGATATATTTTAACTTATGATTTTGGATCCAACGATGAATTGATTCAAAATAATTTTAAACCATACGATAAAAAACAGCTATTAGGTGAATTTATAAATCAATCAGTTACCGGAACTATTCCAACCGGAAGCTTCATTATTGCAAAAGATAAAAATAAAGTGATGCAATGGGATGGTACAGCTTGGATTGAATATTCTGATAATTATTACCCTATTACCGTTGGGAAAGGAATGAGGGAGCGAAAAATTGAATTAGCACCTATGTTGATGACAGATACACAAGTAAACTATTCTGCCACAAGTGATACACAAGATGTTATTTGCATTATGCCTACGATAAAAGAAATAGGAAGCAGTATTTTATTTGATTTAGGGATAAATCCACCATCGTTAAGAATGGTATTTATGCGTGGTAAAATTACACCGGGTACATTCGGTGGAAACTATATTTATGCATCATCTACTAATTACGATATTAATGGTAATAAGTGCGGTAACTATACACTAAAAATGGAAGGTGAAGATGGATGGTATAAACGCTTCCTTGAAAAAATATTTTTAGCAATTGATAATTCTGCAGTATTCGAATACCTGATTATTTTACCTGTTTCCTATTTAAAGTATAAAGGGAAAGTACAGATTAAAAATGTGAATTATTTAGTAAAAAATATCAGCATGAGTATTGGAAGTACAATCAAACAAAGCGTTGTAAAACTTTTAAAACTATAATGGAAACCGGGATAAAAATATCAATGTATGAAATGGTTTATTCCTGGGCTAAGTTTGTGGATAATGACCTGGGTAAATCCATTTCAAAAAAAAAGATTGGTGTAACAGGCGCTTTACTTGCAAGCCGAAAATTCAGAGTTGAAGCTAATTCAGCTGATGATGTGCATAAAGCCGTTTTCACGTTTTTAAATTATGGGAAGTTTATTGATATGGGTGTTGGCCGTGGTCAAAAAATAGGTGATGTAAAAGGAAATCAAACAATCTATAAAGAAACCGGAATAAAAGGCCGTAAAGCTAAAAAATGGTATAGTAAAGTAATCTTCCCGGAAGCCAATACGCTTGCAAAATTATTAGCAGAGAATTACGGAATACAAATTTCAAATTCAATTACCGAATCACTTGATGATTCAATAATCCTATCCATATAATGAGCGCAACCGAAAGTAAAACAGTCGAAATAATTATAAAAGGCCAGGCAGCAAATGCTACCATGCGCGAAATGCAATCTGCAGCACGTGTAATGAATGCAGAACTTGCAAAACTTACACCTAATACAGCCGAATGGAAAGCGAAGCTTGCGCAAGTTGCTCAACATGAAGGAAAGATTTCAAAAATTACCAATGAAGTAAAAGAAGCAAAAAATGCTTTTAAAGATGCATCAAAAGAAACGCATGGATTTGGTGAGATTTTAAAGGGAATGTTAGGTGCAAATCTTATTGAAGGTGGTATTGAAAAAATAAAAGAATTTGGTGCTGATTGCGTAAAGGAATTTATGGAAGCTGAAAAAAATGCAAATAATCTCGAATTTGCATTAAAAAATATTGCAGGCGAAGGGAAAGGTGCATTAAATACATTACTTGAACAATCTGAAAAACTTCAAAAACAAGGAATATTTTCAGATGATGATATTCAAAAATCACAAACAGCGCAATTACAGTTTGGATTAACAGCAAAACAAGTTGAAAAGCTTACACCACAAATATTAGATCTGGCAGCTGCGCAGGGAATTGATTTAACAACGGCTACCGAAAAAGTAATTTCAGGAATAGCCGGACAAACAAAAGGATTAAAACAAGCCGGTATTCACTTTGATGATACCGGAAGTAAAACAAAAAATCTTTCACTACTTACCGAACAATTAACAAAGTTTCAGGGTGCAAATGAAGCGCAATTGGATTCGCTAGCAGGAAAACAAGCACGGTTTGCAAACCTTTGGGGAAATATTAAGGAAGAAGTTGGCGGGTTCCTGGTTAATTACACTACTCCACTACTCGATTTCTTTGATGGATTAGCCAATGGCTTTGATAATGTAAATACCAGAAATGCAATTATTAAGCAAACTGAATTATTGACTAAACAGAATAAAGTTATCCTGGAAGAAGCACAACAATCTGAAGCCAAAAGATTAGAAGCCGTAAAAACTACCGAAGATCAGATCAGACTTTATCGTGAATTAGGTTTGAAAGCAAAAACTTTAACTGAACAACAAATCAAATTTTCTGCAGTAAAAAATAAATAAGAATTATTGCGC
>CAIXIP010000235.1 GCA_903919535.1 uncultured Bacteroidota bacterium
CGTTACTGACACTAACGGATTTTATTTCTTTTAATGTATTTGGGTCAATGTAGGTTAAAGAATTTGTTCCATCACTCATTATCAGATAAGTTCCATCTGTTGTCATTCCCCAGCCTTCTTTGCTGTTATAACTGAATTGGCCAATTAACTTAAATGTTTTGGCATCATAGATAAAACCGATCTGATTTTTATAAGTCAATTGAAAAACTTTGTCATTTAAGATAACAATCCCTTCTCCAAAATATTTTTTTCCTAATTCTCCCTTTTCTATTATTTTACCGGTCACCGTATCTATTATCCCAAATACAGATTTTGTTTGTGGTAAATTTTCTGGAGAACCGGTGCTTTCGAATAAGTTGTTGTTGTGGAATAATAAGCCTTCCGTGAAGGAGTTGGTATCATGTGGAATTCTGCCAATAATTTCATATTCAATTTCAGTTATCAATTCTTCTTTAGGGAGAATAACTGTTTCTTTTTCATTTTTTATAGTGTTGGATGAGCAAGAAAATAGGAGAGACAGAGTTATGAAAACAGGAAGTGATTTTTTCATTTGAATTATAAGGACTTGTTCAACAATGTTCCACTTTCAACTAACTTTTGCAGGTGCTTCTCATAAGTCACTTCTTTCATTAAGTTTACATGTCCAATGTGGTGGCAATCAGTTCCTAAAAAGGAGATCATGTTCTTATCGATCATTTGTTCGGCAATTCTTTTTGTCGGGATAGAGTAATAGCCCGTTAAGGAATTTATATTCAACTGGAGCAACACTCCTTTATCTACAAAAGATTCATATTTTTCAAATTCAGTATGCCAGAAATTATAACGTTCAGGATGTGCCAATACCGGCTTGTAGCCAAGTGTTTGCATCTTGAAAATGATATGATTCATATTGTCCGGTGGATTCATATAAGAAACTTCAAAAAGCAAATAGTTGTTTCCGAAGGTCAACAATTTTTCTTCATCCAGTTTTTTTTCGAAATCGTAATCCAAATAATATTCAGCAGCAGCAGATATTTCGACAGGAATATTTTCTTCTTTTAGAGACAATTTTACTTTTTCTAATCCACTTAAAATAATTTCCGGAGTGTTTTTGAAAAAGTCGCCCATGATATGAGGCGTTGTCACAATCTTTTTGTATCCTAGCTGATGAAGCTCAGAGATCATTTTTACACTATCTTCAATTGTTTTGGATCCATCATCAATTCCCGGAATTAAATGGGAGTGAATGTCACAGCCTATGAGAGATAAATCTACCGGTGTTTTTAAACGTTTGTTTTTTTTGAATATATCGAAGAGTCCCACTTGGTTATTTATAATTTTTTGAAAACCATTCTAATGTATATTTTAATCCTTCTTCAATTTTTATTTGTGGGTGATAACCAATAGCGTTATTTGCTTTAGAAATGTCAGCTAATGAATCACGCACATCGCCTGATCTTTCAGCTCTATATGTTTGTTGGATTCTTGTTCCAATCAAATTTCTTAATATTTCAATTAATTGGTTTAAAGAAACACGTTCACCAACAGCAATGTTAAATACATTTCCTTCGGTGTTTAAATTCTCTGCAAGCATTGCTTTCACATTTGCCTGAACAGCATTTGCGACAAAAGTAAAATCACGGGTTTGTTCTCCATCACCATTAATTGCGGGAGCTTGCTCGTTGCGCAATGCATTTATGAATAAAGGAATTGCAGCAGCATATTCTCCTCGTGGATTTTGTCGTGGTCCAAAAATATTGAAATAACGCAAACCAATAATTTCCATATTATATGTCTTTGCGAAAATTTCACCATATAATTCGTTGGTCATTTTCGAAACTGCATAAGGTGAAAGTTGCTTCCCAATTTGATGTTCAACTTTTGGTAAGATCTTACTGTCGCCATAAACAGAAGAGGAACTAGCATAAACAACTCGTTTTACTTTAGCATCACGTGCAGCAATCAATACATTGATAAAGCCTGTCGCATTTACATTATGAGTCGCAATGGGGTCTTTAATTGAACGTGGCACTGAACCTAATGCAGCTTGATGAAACACGTAATCAACTCCAACACACGCTTTGTGACAATCATCTATGTTGCAGATGTCTCCTTTTATGAATTGAAAGTTTGATAATGAAAAGTATGGTTTTATATTCTCTTCGAATCCTGTTGCTAAATTATCAAGTACAACAACTTTTTTAGCATTGTGCTTTAAAAGATATTCTACAATGTTAGATCCAATAAATCCTGCACCACCTGTTACTAGAAAGGTTTTGGTTGAAAGATCTTTTGTATGAAAAGGAGTTGTGTACAATTTGTAAATTATCTTTTAGTGTATTGTTCTTCGTAATACTTTTTATAATTCCCTGAAGTGACATGATTCAGCCATTCTTCATTGTCAAGATACCAGTCAACAGTTTTCTCTAATCCTTCTTCAAATTGTAATGAAGGAGTCCATCCTAATTCTTTTTGAAGTTTTGATGAATCGATTGCATAACGCAAATCATGCCCTGCGCGGTCTTTCACGTAAGTAATTAATTTTGCAGATTCACCCTCGGCACGATTTAATTTTTTATCCATTATTTTGCATAACAAATGAATCAGATCAATATTTGTCCATTCATTGTGTCCGCCAATATTGTATGTGGAACCACTTTTTGCATTGTGAAAAACAACATCAATTGCTCTTGCATGATCTTCTACCCATAACCAATCACGAATGTTTTCACCTTTCCCGTAAATTGGAATAGATTTATTGTTTTTGATATTATGAATTGATAATGGAATTAATTTTTCAGGAAAATGATGGCTTCCATAATTGTTGGAACAATTTGAAATAACAGCATCCAAGCCGTAAGTGTCGTGATACGCCCTTACAAAATGATCTGAGCTAGCTTTTGATGCTGAGTAAGGACTATGTGGGTCATATGCTGTTGTTTCAGTGAACATTCCTGTTTCACCTAAAGTTCCATAAACTTCATCAGTAGAAACATGATAGAAACGGTGGTCTGAAAAATTTTCTTTCCACTCATTTTTTGCAGCATTCAATAAATTTACTGTCCCAATAACATTGGTCATAACAAACTCTAATGGGTTTGAAATACTTCTGTCTACATGGCTTTCGGCCGCAAGATGTATTACAGAATCAAATTTATGGATGGCAAATAATTCATTGATAAAACTGGCATCAACAATATCGCCTTTAACAAAAGTGTAGTTTGATTTTTTTTCTACATCCTTTAAATTTTCCAAATTTCCAGCATAGGTCAATTTATCTAAATTGACAATTTGGTAGTTTGGGTATTTGTTTGCAAATAATCGGACAACGTGTGATCCAATGAATCCCGCTCCTCCTGTGATAAGTAATTTTTTATTTGCCATTCTTATAAACTCCAATAAGTTAAATTTTTTATTTTCCCTTTTAAGATTCCTTTTATATCTACCAAAATGCCTCCTTCTGAAAGAAGTGATTTATAATAGGTTTCATCTAATCCTAAATATTCTTTGTGATTGACAGCAACAACAACAGCATCATAACCTTTACCAATTGTTTTTGCCAATTCAAATCCGTATTCATGTTTTAGTTCATCTGATTCAGCATGAGGATCAATAACATCAACCTTTACACCAAATGATTTAAATTCCTTGATAACATCAGAAACTTTCGAATTGCGAATATCACTTACGTTTTCTTTAAATGTAGCTCCCATCACTAAAACTCTTGATTCAGCTAGATTTTTTTTAGCCGCAATAATTTTTTTAACTGTTTGTTTAGCAACATAAAAACCCATTGAATCATTTACGTAACGACCAGAGTTTATGACACGTGCATGGTATCCTAATTCTTCTGCCTTATATGTTAAGTAATACGGGTCAACACCAATGCAATGCCCACCAACTAAACCCGGAGAAAATTTTAAGAAATTCCATTTTGTTCCTGCAGCTTCCAATACATCATATGTATTGATTCCAATACGACTAAAAATAATTGACAGTTCATTCATCAAAGCAATATTAACATCACGCTGAGTGTTTTCAATAATTTTAGCTGCTTCGGCAACCTTAATAGATGTAGCTTTATGAACACCAGGCTCAACAATTATTTTATATGTTTCTGCAATTACTTCTAATGATTCCTCACAACATCCTGAAACTACTTTTAGAATTTTTGTGATCGTATGTTCTTTATCTCCTGGATTAATTCGCTCTGGAGAATAACCAACTTTAAAATCGGTTTTGAATTTTAAACCTGAAACTTCTTCCAGAACAGGAATACAATCTTCTTCAGTGCAACCCGGATAAACGGTTGATTCATAAACAACATAATCTCCTTTTTTTAAAGCTTTTCCAACAGAACGCGAAGCACCAAGCAATGGTTTCAAATCTGGCAAGTTGTGTTCGTCAATTGGTGTAGGAACAGCAACTATGAAAAAGTTTGCTTGTTTTAAAACATCAATAGATGCGGTGAATTCAATATCGCAACCTTCAAAATCTTTTGCTTCTAATTCCTGAGAAGGGTCAACATTGTTTTGCATCATCTTCACACGTTCTTCATTGATATCAAAACCAATGACCTTAACTTTTTTCGCGAAAGCAAGAGCGATTGGTAAGCCTACGTAGCCTAAGCCGATAACTGCAATTTTTGCTTCTTTATTTTTTATTTTATTGATCATAAGCTTATGATTTTCTATTTTCTTTTCTTAGAGAATAAATACGTTCAATAATATCAACAACTTTTAATCCTTCCATGGCATTAGTTGTTATAGTTGTTCTACCTTTTAAGGTATCTATTACATTAGCAATTACTTGTGGATGATTATTTGCAGAACCTTTATATGCACCATAATCATTTGCCTCATTTGTAGGGTCAAGATTTGGCAACGTGTAATCTTTAATATTACAATGTTCAACTTGATCCATGTATTGTCCACCCACTTTAACACTTCCTTTGCTTCCAACAATAGTAATACTACTTTCCAGATTGCTATTCCAAACAGCTGTAGAGTAGTTAATAGAACCCATTCCGCCATTTGTAAAATTGAAATTTACAAATCCACTATCTTCAAATTCTGTTAAATTAGCATGATTGAAATCGTTAAATCTTGCCTGTATATCTTTCATGTCACCAAAGATCCAATACAACAGATCAATCCAATGTGAAAATTGCGTGAATAGTGTTCCTCCATCTAATTCTTGAGTGCCTTTCCAACCGCCTTTTTTGTAGTAACGCTCATCTCTATTCCAATAACAGTTCAATTGAACCATATATACATCACCAATAATTTTTTCTTCAACAATTTTTTTCAACCATACAGATGGTGGCGAAAATCTATTTTGCATTACACAAAAAACTGTTTTGTGAATTTGTAATGCTTTATGAATCATTGTTTCGCAATCGGCTTTGCTTAGAGCCATTGGCTTTTCACAAACAACATTTTTTCCAGCGTCCAAAGCCGACAATGAATGTTTGGCATGTAAACCATTAGGTGTACAAATATTTACAACTTCTACTTCAGGGTGTGCAGCTAGAAGCTCTTCAGCAGAAGCATAGAATTTTTCTTTTAAATCAGTAATTCCTAATTGTTCTTTGCTTTGAATGTCGCAAACAGCAATCAGTTCCGCTTCATCATTTCTGCGAATCATTTCAGCATGGCGTTTGCCGATGTGCCCTTGACCAATTACTGCGAATTTTATTTTGCTGCTCATATTTTTTTAACGCTTCCGTTCTCCAATTTATATTTCTCATTACTCTCAGGACAAATTGCAATTCCTTCTTTATCAAATTTCAAACGATGCCCCAATTCACTTATCCAACCCATTTGTTTTGCAGGGTTTCCAACCCATAATGAATATGGTTGAACATTTTTTGTGACTACAGCTCCAGCACCAATAAATGCATATTCACCAATATCATGTCCGCAAACAATGGTTGCATTTGCACCTATAGAAGCACCTTTTCCTACATGTGTTTTTGCGTATTCGTTCTTACGATTAACGGCACTACGAGGATTTATTACGTTTGTGAAAACCATTGATGGACCTAAAAAAACGTCATCATCACAAGTTACACCAGTATAAATGGAAACATTGTTTTGAACTTTAACATTTTTCCCTAAAACAACTTCTGGAGAGATCACAACATTTTGACCAATATTACATTTTTCTCCAAGTGTACAATTGGACATTATATGAGAGAAATGCCATATTTTTGTGTCTTTTCCGATGTTGCAGCCTTCGTCAATGAAAGCGGTTTCGTGTGCGAAATATTCTTTTCCCATTATTAAAATTGACGGTGTTCTGTTTTATTTAATTCGTCTTTCGACAATGATTTAAAATAATCGTAAGTGATTTTCAATCCTTCAGATCTGTTTACTTTCGGCTCCCAACCAAGAATAGCTCTTGCTTTTGTAATGTCAGGTTTACGTTGTTTCGGATCATCTTGTGGCAAAGGTTTTGAAATTAATTTTTGTGACGTTCCAGTTAATTTAATAATTTCCTCACCAAATTCTTTGATAGTAATTTCACTAGGATTACCTATATTCATTGGTTGTGTATAATCACTCATCAATAATCGATAAATGCCTTCAACCAAATCATCTACATAACAAAATGAACGTGTTTGTGAACCGTCACCAAACATAGTAAGGTCTTCGCCACGCAATGCTTGACCAATGAATGCAGGTAATACGCGTCCATCATTCAGTCGCATACGCGGACCATATGTATTGAAAATACGAATGATGCGAGTTTCAACTCCGTGATAGGTATGGTAGGCCATTGTAATAGCTTCCATAAAACGTTTAGCTTCATCATAAACACCACGAGGTCCAACAGGATTTACATTGCCCCAATATTCTTCCGTTTGTGGATGAACAAGTGGGTCTCCATAAACTTCGGAAGTGGAAGCAACTAATATTCTTGCTTTTTTTACTCGTGCTAAACCAAGAAGGTTATGTGTTCCAAGTGAACTAACCTTTAAAGTTTGAATAGGGATTTTTAAATAATCAATTGGAGAAGCAGGTGAAGCAAAATGCAGAATGTAATCTAAGTCACCAGGAATAAAAACAAATTTTGAAACATCATGATGATAAAATTCAAAATGTTCTAACTTCATTAAATGCTCAATGTTTTTTAGGTCACCGGTAATGAGGTTATCCATGCCAATTACATGATATCCTTCTTTTATAAATCTGTCGCAAAGGTGTGATCCAAGAAATCCGGCAGCGCCTGTAATTAAAATTCTTTTCATAAAATGTTTATTGTTTTACTTCTTTTAATTCGTATTCCTTTTGTGATTTTAGTTTTACAACAATTGGAAAATCAGGATTGTCTAAAATCCAAATTTCGCTGCCCGAATCTCCACTAAATGTGGCATGTAAAACTTTGACCTTTTTTACTTCTTTATTGATAATTATTTCAAAATCTTCTACGCCAACAATTTGAAGGGTATTAGCGTTTTCATTGTCCTGTAGGCGAATTCGGGATTTTCCTGTGTTTTTTAATTCTCCATAAATTTTTTTACTTACTAAAAAAGATGGGGTGCGGTCATACATTGTAACTAGCACAACATCTGTATAAAAGAAAGTAAGATTAAGTGCTGTTTCGAGTGCTTCTTGTGTTATTAAGCCGTTCCCGTTGTTTTCTTCCTTGTTAGAGTTTCCCCACTCGTATGAAATTGTTGGAGTGATTGACGATATTGAAAAAGAATAAGTAACAGCTTTGTCGAACTCTGTAAACTTATAAAACAGTTTACTATGATCGTTTATTGTTAAATCCTGGGAAATAACAATTCCTGAAGTTAGGATAGCTCCAATAATCAGCAGTATTGATTTTTTCATTATAATTAATTTATTATTGTTTGACGACCAATGCTACAATAAAAATATCCTAACTCTTTCATTTGGTTTAATCCGTATAAATTTCGGCCATCAAAAATTACTTTACTTTTTAAAAGAGAGGAAACTTTATCAAAATCTGGTGTGCGGAATAAACTCCATTCGGTAGCAATTAATAAAGCATCAGCATTTTGCAATGCATCATATTCATCCTTCGCGTAGGTGATTTTATCGCCAATTAAATTTTTGACATTTTCCATTGCTTCAGGATCGTATGCCGAAATTGTCGCACCTTCTTTTACTAATTCATTGATGATATAAAGTGCTGGTGCTTCGCGAATATCATCTGTATCAGGTTTAAATGCCAATCCCCAAATAGCAATCTTTTTATCTTTCAAATTTCCTTTGAAATATTCTTTTATTTTTGGAACGATAATGGTTTTTTGTTTTTCATTGATATCCATTACCGATTCCAATATTTTGAAATCGTAATTTACTTCTGAGGCTGATTTTGCCAAAGCCTGAACATCTTTTGGGAAACAACTTCCGCCATAGCCAATGCCCGGAAATAAAAATCGTTTCCCGATTCTATCATCGCTTCCAATTCCTATACGCACTGCATCTACATCGGCTCCTAATTTTTCACAAAGGTTTGCGATCTCGTTCATGAATGTTATCTTAGTTGCAAGGAATGCATTTGCTGCATATTTGGTAAGTTCAGCAGATTTTGTATCCATGAAAATGATTGGATTCCCCTGGCGAACATATGGTTTGTAAAGTTCTTCCATCGTTTTGCGGGCTTTCTCAGAACTCGTACCAATTACTACCCTGTCTGGTTTTAGAAAATCATCTACAGCAAATCCTTCACGTAAAAATTCTGGATTGGAAACAACATCAAATTCTACTTTCGCATTTTTTGTGATTGCGGCAGTTACTTTATCCGCTGTTCCAACAGGTACAGTGCTTTTATCTACAATTACTTTGTAATCTTTTATGATCCTTCCTAGGTCATTTGCGACACCAAGAATATAGCTAAGGTCAGCAGAGCCATCTTCACCTGGAGGTGTTGGTAAAGCAAGGAAAATAATTTTCGCTTTTTCAATAGCTTCTTCCAAGTTTGTAGTAAATGTTAAACGACCTTGTTTGATATTTCGTTCGAACAATACATCTAGATGTGGTTCATAAATCGGCACAACACCAGCTTGCATTTTTTGTACTTTTTCTTTATTGATGTCAACGCAAATGACATGGTTGCCTGTTTCTGCAAGGCATGTGCCGGTAACTAACCCTACATATCCAGTACCTACAACTGCTATATTCATAATTTGTTTAAAGTTTATTGTTCGAACTAATAAATTTTATTTGGAACAGTGTTTCTATTTTTTCAAAAATTCCAATACTGAATCAGTGATAAATTTCAATGTTTCTTCATCAAGTTCAGTATGCATTGGAAGCGAAACAACTGTGTCGCATAACATCTCTGTTACAGGGAAATCGCCTGCTTTATAACGATCATCTAAATATGCTTTTTGCAAGTGCAACGGAATTGGGTAATAAATCATTGCAGGGATATCCTTTGCAGCTAAAAAATCGCGAAAAGCATTTCTGTCAACACCATTCAATTGCAACGTATATTGGTGAAACACATGGTTTGAGAATTTTGCTCGGGCAGGAGTTTTTAATTTTGGATTGTTTGCAAATGCTTTGTCGTAGTAGCTAGCAGCTTTATTGCGAGCAGTAGCATAATTATCTAAGTCACGTAATTTAATTCTTAGAATAGCCGCCTGAATACTATCCAAACGAGAATTTACACCAATTTCATCATGCACATATTGCACAGATTGTCCGTGATTTGCCACTTTTCTAATTTTTGCAGCAAGAGCGTCATCATTGGTGAAAAGAGCTCCACCATCTCCATAACAACCCAAGTTTTTTGAAGGGAAGAAGGATGTACAACCAACTGTGCCTATTGTTCCGGCCTTCTTTTTTGTTCCATCAGAAAAATAAAATTCAGCTCCAATTGCTTGAGCAGTATCTTCAATAACGAAAAGGTTGTGTTTTTTTGCTACTTCCATGATTGCTTCCATGTTAGCACATTGGCCAAAAAGATGAACGGGAACTATAGCTTTGGTATTTGGTGTAATCGCTTTTTCAATAGCCTTAACATCTATTTCAAATGTATCAGGAATTACATCTACTAACACTGGCGTTAATCCAAGCAAAGCGATAGCTTCAGCAGTTGCAACATATGTAAAGTCGGCTGTAATAACTTCGTCACCTGGTTTTAAGTTTAGTGCCATCATAGCTATTTGCAATGCATCAGTTCCATTGGCACAAGGAATTACATGTTTAACTCCAAGGTAAATTTCTAACTCTTTTTGAAATTCTTTTACTTCTGGACCATTAATAAATGCAGTATTATTCAGCACATTATGAATCGCGGAGTCTACTTCCGTTTTTATTTTTTCGTATTGACTTTTTAAGTCAACCATTTGAATTTTTTTTGCGATTTTTTCCATTCTATTTTAGGATTAATTTAAGAATGCGAATATAACGAAAATATATAAATTGTGTGCCTGTTTTTTAGTTCTTAAATTAGCCATAAAACTGTATATTAGCCGACATTTTTATTGGGATGAAAAAACACTATTTATTTTACCTGTCAATTTTTATTTTGTCTTTAAAGTTAACTGCTCAAGTTAGTATTAAAGATTCTTCTGTTTATACTCCAATACTTGGTTTTTCTTATGGATACTATATTTCAGCTGGCGATATGTCAAAACGCTTTGGGAATAATTCATCAGTCGCATTAAATATTGATTTTAAAACAATTAATTATTGGACTCTAGGAATAAATGGCAGTTATTTTTTTGGAAACGATATAAAAGAAAGTCTTTTTGATAGTATCGATTCGCCAGGAGGGTACATTATCAACAGAGGCGGTGAATTCGCAGATATTCGTATGTTTGAGAGAGGGTTCACTGTTTCAGGGACAATTGGTAGGATGATACATTTTAATAAACCAAACCCTAATTCAGGCATATTGTTAAATGTTGGATTTGGTTTTATGCAACATAAAATTCGAATTGAAACAATCGGAAATAATGTTCCACAATTATCAAAACAATATAAAAAGGGGTATGACCGTTTATCGAATGGGTTTTTATTAAGTGAAAATATTGGTTATTTATATTTAAGCAATAATCGTTTGGTCAATTTTTATTTTGGGTTAGAGTGTATGCAAGGATTTACAAGAAGCCGAAGAAGTTACGATTATGAGCTTATGCGAAAAGACACACAAAAACGTGTGGATGTTTTATACGGGGCAAAAATTGCATGGATCTTACCTCTATACAAAAAAGCACCGAAGGAATTTTACACTCATTAAGCATCTCATTAATTTCACTCTTCAGAGTGGAAGTTTAGTCTTTATACATGCGATTTTTATATAACATATCCATATTTTCCTACTTAATTCTAATAAGAATTGCATCCTTATTTAATCCCAAAGCGAAATTATGGATTGCAGGTAGAAAAGGTGTTTTTCAAAAAATTAAGTTAGCTATTGATACATCAAAATCTAATTCTTCTAATTCGAGATTAATTTGGTTTCATTGTGCATCACTTGGGGAGTTTGAGCAAGGTAGGCCTTTGATGGAACTTATAAAAAAACAAGATTCAAGTGTTAAGATTTTACTGACATTTTTTTCTCCTTCTGGTTATGAAATAAGAAAAAATTATTCGGGTGCAGATTTTGTTTTTTATTTGCCTATTGATACACAAAAAAATGCACGAAAGTTTATTGAAATTATTGAACCATCATCTGTGTTTTTCATTAAATATGAATTTTGGTATAACTATCTGAATGAACTGAAAAAAAAGAACATTTCAACTTATTTGGTAAGTGGAATATTTCGTGAAGATCATTATTTTTTTAAACCATTCGGTTCATGGTTTCGGGAGCAGTTAAATTGTTTTACACAATTTTTTTTGCAAGATGAAAAATCAGAACAACTGTTGAATTCAATTGGTTACGAAAACACAACTATAAGTGGCGATACGCGATTCGATAGAGTTTTTGAAATTTCGAGCAATATTCAAAAGAATAATCTGGTTGAACAATTTATTCAGGATAAAAAAGTATTAATAGCCGGAAGTACATGGGGAGAAGATGAAAGAGTAGTTTCAAGTTTAAAGTTGGAAAATTTCAAATTAATTATTGCTCCACATGAAATTGATGAACCCCATATTCAATCAATTATTCTGCAGTATATTAACTCAAAAATCATAAGGTATTCTTTGGCTAATGATCAAAATATAGCGTCAGCTGATATTTTGATCATCGATAATATTGGAATGCTGTCATCACTTTTTCAATACGGAACAATCGCATTTATTGGAGGTGGTTTTGGAAAAGGGATCCATAATATTTTAGAAGCCGCAACTTTTGGTTTGCCTATTATAGTTGGTCCGAATTATCAAAAATTTACGGAAGCAAAAGATTTAATAAAATTAGGCGGTGCATTCACTATTTCTTCTGTTGACGACTTTCAGAAAACAATTACTCTTCTTAATCAACCAGATGTTCTGAAAATTGCATCACATATTTCAAAGAATTACGTTGCGGCTCATACTGGTGCTTCTGAAAAAATCCTGAAAACGGCTAAACTTTAGACTCTATATTCAATAGTTTTCATTGGTTATCGGTTAAAAACTCTTGGCAAATTCAATTTGTTATATCTTCATTTATTGTTTCCTTTGAAGGAAAATAAAATTATATGACATCTAACGAGAATTCAACTAAAACATCAGCATTACTTACCCTTATTTCAGTTTTCTTTTTTTGGGGATTTGTTGCTGCCAGTAATGATATTTTAATTCCTGTTTTTAAAGAAAAATTGAATTTGGAACAATGGCAATCGCAAATGATCTCTTTTGCTTTTTATGTTGCCTATACAGTTGGTTCAATTATTTATTATTTTATTTCCAGAAGTTCAGGTGGCGACATTTTAAACCGCATTGGTTATAAAAACGGTATTGCATTAGGATTGTTTATTTCAGCTTGCGGCACTCTATTGTTTATTCCGGCTGCAAATACTGCATCATTCCCATTAATGATTTCTGGTTTATTCATTGTTGGATTAGGTTTTTCATTACAACAAACTGCTGCAAATCCATTAGCAATTGTAATGGGTGACCCACGAAAAGGTTCACAACGATTGAGTTTAGCGGGTGGTGTTAACAATGTAGGGACAACTATAGGCCCAATATTAATCAGTTTCGCGATTTTTGGTTCTATCTCATCAGGGAGTTCTTCTATAGCAAGTATCGAAAGTATAAAAACACCCTATTTAATATTAGGAGCTGCATTTATTATTGTTGCAGTGATTTTTAAATTTTCTTCCATCCCAAATAAAATCCCTTCAGTTAATGATGATACCAAATCGGATATACCCGTTGCTGTCGAGAGAAAGAGTGCATTAAAATACCCGCAATTAATTTTAGGTATGATTGCAATATTTGTATATGTTGGGGTTGAAGTTTCTACAGCTAGTAATTTACCGGAATTCATGAAACAGCATGCCGGTATTACAACTGATAAGGTAGCGCCATATGTATCTTTATTTTGGGCAAGTTTAATGATCGGTCGCTGGACATCTTCTGTTGGTGCATTCAACCTTAAAGGCGGAATCAAAACAGTTTTAAATTTTTTGATGCCTTATATCGCTTTCGGAGTTTTTTTAATGGTAAACAAAATTGCTAATCATGATCTTACGCCATTCTATATTTATGCTTTCGTGATAATTGTTTTAATTATTGCAGATATTTTAAGTAAAGGAAATCCTGCCCGACAATTATTGATTTTTTCAGGATTAGGCATTATAGCATTATTCATAGGTATGCTTTCTTCCGGAATGGTGAGCGTATATGCCTTTATTAGTGTAGGATTATTTTGCAGCACTTTATGGCCTTGTATTTTTACATTAGCGATTGCCGGATTAGGAAAACATACCAATGAAGGGTCAAGCTTTTTAATCATGATGATCATGGGTGGCGGTTTTATTAGCTTATTACAAGGTATTTTGTCTTCTGATAATTTATTAGGTATTCAATGGAGTTATTTAGTTGGTGTAGCTTGTTTTGCCTATTTAGCTTTTTATGCCTGGAAAGTAATTTCGATATTAAAATCACAAGGAATTGACTATGATACAACATCTGGTAGCGGCCATTGATATTGGTGGAACTAATACGGTTTTTGGTTTAGTTGATGTTAATGGAAAAATACTTTTAAAAGAAAGTGTTGCAACAGGAAATTTCCCCATTCCTGAGGATCTTGTCGCTGTTGTTTGCGAACATATCAATAAATCGTTAATAAAATTTCAAAGTAAATATGAATTAGTAGGAGTTGGAATTGGAGCACCAAATGGAAATTATTTTACAGGCAACATCGAATTTGCTCCCAATTTAAAGTGGAAAGGAATTGTTCCACTTTCCAAATTATTCTCCGATAAACTTTCCGTTAAAACTGTTTTAACTAACGATGCAAATGCTGCAGCCATTGGCGAAATGATGTTTGGTGCAGCCAACGGAATGAAAGATTTCATTTTTATTACATTGGGAACAGGCTTAGGTAGCGGAATTGTTGTGAATGGCGAAATGGTTTATGGTCATGATGGTTTTGCTGGGGAGATAGGACATGTTATTATGTTCCCTGATGGAAGGCAATGTGGTTGCGGGAGAAAGGGCTGTCTTGAGACTTATTGTTCTGCAACCGGAATAAAAAGAACATACCAACAGCTTTCTCCCAACAACCAACAGCAATTCAGTTCAAAATACATTTTTGATAGAGCTGTTTCTGGAGACAAGGAAGCTGTTGATGCATTTAATTATACTGGTGAAATTTTGGGTTTAGCATTAGCTAATAGTGTTGCATACACAAGCCCTCAAGCTATATTTTTATTTGGCGGTTTAGCTATGGCTGGCGATTTTATTTTTAAACCAACCATCGAAAGTTTTGAAAAAAATCTATTGAATATTTATAAAAATAAGATCAAAATACAACCATCTCAATTAAATGAAAATGATGCAGCAATTCTCGGTGCCGCTTCCTTGGTTTGGAAAGAAATAATAAAGTAGAATATGAAAAAGATACCTGGTTTAATTATTTTGATAGCAATTACGTTTAGTGCTGTTGCACAAATTGAAACACGTGTATTACCTATTATTCCGCTACCTAGAAAGGTTAAATATTCTTCCGATGATTTTGTTTTGACCAACAAAACGATTATTGTATTGACAAATGATAAATTCAAACCTGAAGTAGATTATTTAAATAATTATATAAATACAAATTATGGTTTTCAATTACCAATAACTTCTGTTTTACCTACTGATGGTAATTATATTTTTGTCACTCAGCCTGATTTTGAAGCAGGCTTTATGGAGAATTATGACTTATCAATAAATCAAAATCAAATATTATTTGTTGCGGAAGGCAATGCCGGATTATTTTATGGAATAGAAACATTGATTCAATTAATGTCTATAGAAAAAACTCCTGAAATTAAAATTTCTTGTGTTCAGATAAATGATGCTCCACGATACCAATGGCGAGGAATGCATTTAGATTGTTGTCGTCATTTCTTTACAAAAGATGAAGTGAAAAAATACATCGATTATTTAGCGATGTATAAATTTAATGTCTTTCATTGGCATTTAACAGATGATCAGGGGTGGCGTATTGAAGTTAAAAAATATCCTCTTCTTACAAAAATTGGTTCTCAACGAAAAGAAACGATTATCGGAAAACCTGCCTGGGATAAAAATGGTAAGCCTTCAACAAATGATAAATATGATGGAATTTCTTATGGAGGGTTTTATACCCAGGAAGACATCAAAGAGATTGTAACGTATGCTCAGGTTCGCCACATTACTGTTGTTCCCGAAATTGAAATGCCCGGGCATTCGTTAGCCGCATTGGCATCCTATCCTCAATATTCATGCTCTGGCGGTCATTTTGAAACATTTACCAAATGGGGCGTTGCTGATGATGTGTTTTGCGCTGGAAATGATTCTACCTTTTTATTTATTCAAAATGTTTTGACTGAGGTGATGGAATTATTCCCAGGAAAATATATTCATATCGGAGGTGATGAATGTCTAAAGGACCGTTGGAAAGTTTGTCCGAAATGTCAAAAGAGAATGAAAGATGAAAAATTAAATGATGAAAACGAATTGCAAAGTTATTTCATCACCCGTATCGAAAAATTTGTGAATTCGAAAGGAAAACAAATTATTGGTTGGGATGAAATATTAGAAGGTGGTCTAGCTCCAAATGCCGCATTAATGAGTTGGCGAGGAACAGAAGGAGGAATTTCTGCAGCAAAACAAAAACATTTGGTGGTAATGACACCTGGTAAACCTTGTTATTTTGATCACTACCAGTCAAAGGATAAATCTAAAGAGCCTTTAGCCATAGGTGGATTTAATCCTCTTGATTCTGTTTATGCGTATGATCCAACACCAAAAAATCTTTCTGAGGAGGAAGGGAAATATATTATGGGGGCACAAGGAAATGTTTGGACAGAGTACATTACTGATTTTTCAAAAGTACAATACATGTCGATGCCCCGTATGGCTGCATTGTCAGAAGTTTTATGGACTCCCAAAGAAAAAAAGAACTACAAGGAATTTATTGCTAGACTTAAGTTGCATTCAAAATTACTTGATAAAATGGGTGTGAATTATGCAAAACAATTTTTGCTGAAATAGTTTGAACAAATTAAAATGGCATTCCTTTATTTGTTAAAAAATAGAGCTATTATGCTGATGCAGAGAAAATATTTATTGATCTTAAGCTGCTCATGAAAACATATTTATATTTTATATTTTTCTTTGTTTTTTCTTTCCAACTGTCTGCTCAAGAAAAAAATAAAAGTGTCTATGTAAATCCATTTATTGGCACAGGAGGTCATGGGCACACCTTTCCTGGTGCAACTGTTCCATTTGGAATGGTCCAGCTTTCACCGGATACTCGTATTGATGGGAGTTGGGACGGTTGCAGCGGCTACCATTATAGTGATTCTATTATTTATGGCTTTTCACACACACATTTAAGTGGAACAGGATGCAGTGACTATGGCGACATTGCGATTCTTCCTTTTGCTGAATATAAAAATCAGGATCTAGCAAACGTAACTCAATTTAATTATAAGAATTATGCATCCACATTTTCACATAAAAATGAAATTGCATCAGCGGGATACTACAGCGTACTCCTTGATAATAAAATTAGAGCTGAATTAACATCAACAACAAGAGTTGGATTTCATAGATATACTTTTCCTGAAAACCAAGAATCCCGAATTGTTGTTCAACTCGATCATCGAGACAAAACAATTCAGTCAGATTTAAAATTAGTCGACAATAAAACAATTGAAGGTTATAGAAGGAGTGAGGCGTGGGCAAAAGATCAATATATTTATTTTGTAATTGAATTTTCAGAATCTTTGATTGACGAAGATGTTAAGTTTGAAATACTCTCTGATAAACAATTGAACAAAACATATTTCCATCGTTTTTCATTTGGTAAATTAAACGGAAAGCCTCTTCTTATTAAAGTTGGAATTTCAAATGTGAGTATCGAAGGAGCTCGAAAAAATCTGAATGCAGAATTACCGGGCTGGGATTTCGAAAAAACAAAAAAAGCAGCTGAAGCACTCTGGAATAAAGAGTTGGGTAAAATTGAAGTTTCAACTTCGGATAAAGACAAACTTAATATCTTCTACACAGCTTTATATCATGCAATGATTCAACCAAATGTTGCAATGGATGTTGATAGTATATATCGTGGGCGAGATAATAAAATACATAAAGCGGAGGGCTTTACCTATTATTCTGTTTTTTCTTTGTGGGATACTTTTCGGGCCGCACATCCGCTTTATACCATTATAGATAGAAAAAGAACGCTAGATTTTTATAAAACATTTTTAGCTCAGTATATTGATGGAGGACGATTGCCTATGTGGGAATTAGCGAGTAATGAAACTGATTGTATGATTGCATATCATTCTGTGAGTGTGATTGCTGATGCAGCTAATAAAGGAATCATTGATTTTGATCCAAAATTAAAGTTCAATATGAATTTGGCTTTCGATGCGATGAAGCACAGCGCAACACTTGATCATTTGGGTTTAAAGGCATTTAAACAAAGTGGAGTTATTACAATGGATGATGAAAGCGAAAGTGTTTCCAAAACATTAGAATATGCCTATGATGATTGGTGTATTGCACAAATAGCGCAACAACTTTCTAAAACAGAAGAGTATACTAATTTTATAAAACGCTCTCAATCATGGAAAAATATTTTTGATATAGAAACGGGTTTTATGCGTCCTAAAAAAAATGGAGGCTGGTTAACGCCTTTTGATCCGCGTGAAGTAAACAATAATTTTACAGAAGCAAATTCGTGGCAGTATACATTTTTTGTCCCTCAGGATGTTTATGGTCTGGTTGAGATGTTGGGAGGTGCGAATAAATTTGATAAAAAGCTTGACGAATTGTTTACTTCTAATTCGAAAACAACTGGTCGCGACCAAGCTGATATAACGGGTTTAGTGGGGCAGTATGCACAAGGGAATGAACCAAGCCATCATATAGCTTACTTGTATGATTATATTGGTAAGCCCTGGAAAACCCAAGAACGAATTCATCAACTCCTAACTGATTTTTATAAAAATTCACCCGATGGATTAATTGGTAATGAAGATTGCGGTCAAATGAGCGCTTGGTATGTATTGAGTTCAATGGGTTTTTATCAGGTTTGCCCTGGGAATCCTTCATTTAGTGTTGGTGTACCACTATTTAAAAATGTGAAGATTAATTTAGAAAATGGTAAAACTTTTACTGTGAATACTTCAAATTTTTCAGAAAAAAATAAATTTATAAAATCAACTTCAATAAATAGTAAGAAGGTAGTAGAAAGTAGGTTTTCTTATGCTGATATATATTATAAGGGCAAAGGAAAGGAATATGCTAATTCAGAATTAAATTTTCTAATGACGGAAGCTCCAGATACTATCCCGAATCCTAATCTGTTCATTTCTGATGCTTCTTATTTTCATAATTATGAAAACGGTATTTATGATAATGAAATAGCAATTGTACCTGTAATTAAAGCTGATTCAAAAGTATTCAATGATAGTTTAAAAATTGAACTTTTCTCAAGTGAAAAAAAATCGAAAATTTATTACATTCTTGATTCCGTAGGTTATATAAATTCATATAATTTGTATAATAATAAATTGCGCCAATATTTCAAACCCTTTTATATTAGTAAAAATGTCACTATAAGTGCCTTTTGTATAAAGGAAATTACTCCGTCAAATAAAAAGTTTAGCGATGTTACAACATCACATTTTTTCAAACGTCCGAATAGTTGGAAAATTCAAATTAATTCAAAATACAATCCTCAGTATACTGCTGGTGGAGATGACGGAATTATAGATGGAATTTACGGAGATGAAAATTGGAGAAAGGGTGAATGGCAAGGATATCAAGGACAAGATTTTGAAGCAATTATTGATCTTGGAAAAGAACAAAATGTATCCACTTTCAGTGCTGAATTTTTGCAAGATTCACGTTCATGGATCTTAATGCCTAAAAAAGTGGAGTTTTATACTTCAACAGATAATAAGCAGTTTACATTGATTGCTACTATTGACAATAGCATTAAGCCGGATGATAATACTTCTCAAGTGAAAAAGTTTAAAGCAACATTAAGTAAAAGCATAATTTCTCGCTTTGTAAAAGTAAAAGCAATTAATTTTGGTCAGTTGCCCGAATGGCATCAAGGTGCTGGTGGTGAGGCTTTTATTTTTATTGATGAGATTTTTATTGATTAACTTTCTAGTAAATTTATTAAAACCTCTTTTAGTATGAAATTAGTTAACATTGTTTACTGTTAACAATTTTTACTACATTTGTGAAATGTTATCCGAAAAAGAAAAAATATTTAATCGTTCAATGCCATTAGGTAAACTATTGGGCGATCTTACTAAAAATTATTTCGGAGCTTTAAGTAAAAGCATGGAGCAGCATGGTATTGATCGTCATTTTTCGACTTTAGTTGCCATTGATCATGCTGAGCAAAAATGCACACAACAATATCTTTCTGATCTTCTCAACTTTGATAAAGTAACAATGGTTCGTATCATGGATTACTTGGTTGACAAGAAAATGATAACCCGAACTGTAAATCCAGCTGACAGAAGAGAGCATTTGGTTCAGTTGACACCACTGGCAAAAAAAATAATTCCTCAAATTCATAAAGGAATAAAAGAAATGAATGCACTAGCATTTAAAGGATTAAGTAAACAAAATCAGGAATTGTTTTATACTGGTATGGCAATCATTCAGAAAAACATAGAAAACCTTCCTGTAAACAGGGTGGATATAAATCTAAAGAAAACTAAATAAAATATGAGAATTAAAAACATCATAATTATTGTAGTGGCAATAAGTATTCTTTTAGCTGCAAAATATTTTTTCTTTCCATCTGAATCTTCCAAAGTGGTCGATTCGAAAGGAGGAAAGGGAGGGGTAGTTGCGCCCCCAAGCAATGTTTCAGTTTGTATATTAAAATCTGAAAAATTAAGTAATGAAGTTTATGCATCAGGTACTATTATTGCAAATGAAGAAGTTCAGCTGCATCCCGAACTCTCCGGAAAAATAATTCAAATTAATTTTCAGGAAGGAAGTAGCGTTATTAAAGGGCAATTGCTTGTAAAAATAAATGATGCCGATTTGCAAGCAAACTTTAAAAAACTTCAATTGCAGTTTTCTTTAGCTGATGAAAAATTAAAGCGCCAAAAACAACTGATATCGGTTAATGGAATAAGTCAGGAGGAATTTGATATAGCTCAAAATCAATACGATGTTATTAAGGCTGATATCGATTTCGCAACAGCCCAAATTGCAAAAACTGAGATCAAAGCACCATTCAATGGAATAATTGGATTGAAAAGCGTTAGTGAAGGAGCGTATGTTACTCCAAGTTCTTTAATTGCAAGCATACAACAAATAGACCCAGTAAAGATTGATTTTTCAATTTCTGAACGTTATTCAACAATTGTGAAAAAAGCAGATAAACTGAAATTTACTATTGAAGGAAATAAACAGAATTATACTGGACAGGTTTATGCCGTTGAACCAAAAATTGATCTAACAACACGTACTTTGCAAGTAAGAGCGATTTGTCCGAACCCGAAAGGCGATATTTATCCGGGAGCATTTGCACGTGTTTCTTTGGCATTAAGTGACATCGATTCGGCTTTGATGATTCCAACCGAAG
>CAIXIP010000236.1 GCA_903919535.1 uncultured Bacteroidota bacterium
AGTATTAAAATATTGGATTATAAACTAACACCAGAAATAAATAATTAAATAAAATATTCTAATTATTAATCACAAATTTTATTTTATTAATGCTTATAATTGTAACCTGAAAAAAAAGTATTTCTTTTATGCATAAATTCCAAATTCGTTACAGCTTATTTTTATTTCTACTTGCATTCACTTCAAGCTGCTCAACAACACCAAAACTCAAAACAGTTGATTCATCATCGCTTGAATTAAATTCACAAACAATAACACCTTCAGATTCATCCTTTATAAAAGCTATCACTCCATATAAATCAGAACTTGAAAAAACTATGAATGAAGTTTTAGTTTTTTCCAAACAACAAATTTTAAAAGGATTGCCTGAAAGCACATTGGGAAATTTTGTTTCTGATGCAGTGTTAAAAAAAACGAATGACAACTACAAACCTTCTGATAATCTACCTGTTAATGTTTGTTTATTAAACAATGGTGGATTAAGAGGGCAATTACCAAAAGGAAATATAACTAGAGGAAATGCATTCGAATTAATGCCCTTCGAAAACAGTATTGTAGTACTTACCATGACCGGAGAAAAAACAAAACAATTATTTGAATATATCGTTGCAAGTAATGGTGCTCCATTTGCAGGAGCAACTGTGAAGGCTAAAGGAAAAAAGATCACTGAATTAAAAATAAGTGGGCAGAATTTTGATCAAACAAAAATATATAAAATTACCACTTCAGATTATTTGGCTTCCGGTGGCGACAAATATAATTTCTTTAAAGATCCTATTAAAGTTGACACGTTGAATTATAAATTACGCGATGCAATTATTGATTATATGATTGACCAAAATAAAAAAGGTGACACATTGAATGTAACAATTGACGGTAGAATTATATATGAATAGCAGAAGAGATTTTATAAAAAAAACACTATATAGTAGTGCTGGAATAATTGCATTTAGCGTTATTCCAAATGAAGTATTAGCTAAAACCGAAATGGTAAAAATCACCATTTTGCACACAAATGACGTTCACAGTCATATAGATCCTTTTCCAGATAATGACCCTAAATACCCGGGATTAGGTGGAGTTGTGAGAAGAGCCGCATTGATAAAAAAGATTCGTAGTGAAGAAAAAAATGTATTGTTATTAGATGCCGGAGATGTTTTTCAGGGTACGCCATATTTTAATGTTTATGGTGGTGAATTGGAATTTAAATTAATGAGCATGATGCAATACGATGCATCAACTGTCGGAAATCATGATTTTGATAACGGACTGGAGGGTTTAGTGAAACAACTGCCACATGCTAATTTCCCATTCATAAATTGCAATTACGATTTCTCAGATACTCAAATGGCTGGCAGAACGATACCACATAAGATCTTTATGAAAGATGATATCAAAATTGGTGTATTTGGCATTGGAGTTGAGTTAGCGGGATTGGTTGACAAAAAATTATCAGGCAATACAATATATCTTGATCCTGTAAAAAAAGCTGCTGAAGCAGCATTCCATCTAAAAAATGAAGAAAAATGCGATTTAATTATTTGCTTGTCACATTTAGGATTTTCATCCAATGATAAAAAAATTAATGATGTCGAATTAGCAAAACAGTCAAAAAATATTGATATTATTATTGGCGGCCATAGCCATACTTTCCTTGATAAACCACTATCTTACAAGAACAGTGATGGAAAAGATGTATTGGTAGGACAAGTAGGTTGGGCAGGAATCAGATTAGGAAGAGTAGATTTTATTTTTGAAAAAAAATCAAAAAAAATGGCCTCAGAAGGGCACTCTATAAAAATTTCCAAAAAGTCAATAGCAATTTGATTTTTTTTTAAACTTTTTTTATTAAATAATTGCTACTACTTAAATAAAGTTATTTATATTTACGGCACATTAGTTAGAAATACTGTGTTTACAGCACATATAAGATATAAACATTAGTTTCATCATATTTAAATTTGAAAGTCGAGAATGGAGAAAGCATTTACAAAAGTATGGGAGAGTTGTCTGGAGATAATAAAGGACAATGTTAGTTCACAAAGTTTCAAAACATGGTTCGAACCAATAAAGCCGGTAAAATTAAGCAGCAATATTTTAACGATTCAAGTTCCTAGTCAATTTTTCTACGAATGGTTAGAAGAACACTATATAACTCTACTTAAGAAAACTATCAAAAAAGAATTAGGTGCAGAAGGTCGTTTAGAATACAGCATTATTATGGAGAATAACTATAATAATTCTTCTAAACCTTTTACAGTTAAAATTCCAACAAACAATAAAAAGGAATTAAAAAATCCTTCAGTATCAATGCCGATTGATCTGAATCAAAATACTATTCGTAATCCATTCATTATCCCTGGATTAAAAAAAGTAAATGTTGAATCACAACTGAATGCTAATTATTCTTTTGAAAATTTAGTGGAAGGTGATTGTAACCGTTTGGCTCGTTCTGCAGGATTCGCTGTTGCAAACAAACCAGGAGGAACAGCATTCAATCCACTTTTGATATATGGTGGTGTTGGTTTAGGAAAAACACATTTAGCACATGCAATTGGTATTCAAATTAAAAATGAATTTCCAAACAAAACTGTTCTTTATGTTTCGTCAGAAAAATTTACTTCTCAATATATTGATTCCGTAAGAAACAATAATCAACAAGATTTCGTTCATTTTTATCAAATGATTGATGTGTTGATCATTGACGATGTTCAGTATTTTGCAGGAAAAGAAAAAACACAAGATGTTTTCTTCCACATATTTAATCACTTACATCAAACAGGTAAACAATTAGTTTTAACTGCTGACAAAGCACCTGTTGAATTACAAGGATTTGAACAACGACTACTTTCTCGTTTTAAGTGGGGTTTAGCGGCTGATCTTCAAAGCCCTGGTTTAGAGACACGTATCGCAATTCTTGAAAAAAAGGTATATGCTGATGGATTAGATCTACCAAAGGAAGTTGTTGAATATCTTGCATATAGCATTACAACAAATGTTCGTGAATTAGAAGGTGCCCTTATTTCTTTGCTTGCTCAATCATCAATGAATAAAAAAGCAATTACATTGGAACTTGCTAAACAAATGATTGATAAGTTTGTTAAAAATACTGCTCGCGAAGTTTCAATTGATTATATACAAAAAGTTGTTTGCGATTATTTTGATCTTCCTCTTGAATTATTAAAATCAAAAACACGTAAACGTGAAGTTGTTCAAGCTCGTCAAATTGCTATGTATTTTGCAAAAAGCATGACAAAATCATCATTAGCAACTATTGGTTTACATTGTGGTGGAAAAGATCACGCTACAGTTTTACATGCTTGCCGCACTGTAAACAACTTAATGGATACCGACAAACGTTTCAAAAATTATATTGACGAATTAAATAAAAAAATTAGTATTCAATAATAAATTTTGAAAACAAAATATTAATTATAAAAAATAGGAATCAAATCAAAATGATTCCTATTTTTTATTTCAAGCAAAAACGAAAAACAAAATGATAAATTCAACCTTCAATTTCTTTTTGCAAATTCGATTTACCTTTTTGTTATTATTCATAACAAACTCAATTTCATTTTCTCAATCATATAATTTTCATGACTATTCATTAGACGAAGGCTTATCTCAATCGGAAGTGAATTGTATTTTTGAAGATAGTCGCGGTTATTTATGGATAGGTACAATGGGGGGAGGACTTTGCCGGTTTGATGGAAAAGAATTTAAAACATACGAAGAGAAAGATGGTGTATGTGGGCAAGTAATTACTTCCATCTCAGAAGATAGTAACCATAACATCTGGATTGGAAATTCAAACGGAGGCTTGTGCAAATTTAACGGTTCAACTTTTTTTAATTATAGTGAAACAGAAAAAAAATATTTTTCGAAAAATGCAACTTTATTAATTGCCCTTGACGATAATAACAATACAATTATAGGGAAAGATAATGCCATCTTACTTTTTAATGGTAAGCAGTTTGAAAAATTAAAAATTAAAGGAGACACATTATCTTCATTCACTATTAATTGTTTCAAAAAAGACAGTAGAAATATTATTTGGATAGGAACGAATAAAGGGATTTTGGTTTTAAAGAATCAAACACTTTTGCGTATTGCCGATGCTGATTACATAACTGGTGCAAATATCACTTCATTAACCGAAGATATTAATGGAAATATATGGGCAATAAAAAACAATTCTGCTTTTTATAAAATAAAAATTGTTGGGCCGTCACATTACCAAGTTAAAACAAGTAAAATTGATTCGATACCAATTCAATCAAACAGTTTTATTACTGATATTCATTTCGATCAACAAAATCAGTTATGGATAAGCACCCAAAATTTTGGAATATATAAGTATGCAAATAACATTTTAAAAAATTTCAATAAAAATAATGGGTTATTTGCTATTGGGCAATATAATAGGGCTTTAAGGGGAATCTGGATTTTTTAAAAGCAACCGCTCGAAGGCTTGGTGAAAACCGCTC
>CAIXIP010000237.1 GCA_903919535.1 uncultured Bacteroidota bacterium
GAAGTTTTATAACAGGTCAATTTTATAATAACTGTTTAAATGATTATGAATGATATAGGTTTGCCAATACAAAAAAATTTGTACCCCTTTTCGAACAAGTTAAATTACATGAAAGGGAAATTGAAATTATAAAGTTAATTTGTGAAGAATATACCAATAAGGAAATTGGAGAAATATTGCACTTAAGTTACCGAACAATTGATGTTTATCGTGCTTCTATTCTTGAAAAAACTGGAGCAAGAAATACAGCCGGAATAGTGATGTATGCTGTAAAAAATAATTTGGTTGAGCCCCCCCAAATAAACGCTTATCTATCCCCCCCCCCCCCCCTGCGTACAAGCATAGTTGAGCTGTCGTGTTCTTGTGCTCATTTTAAATACTCCGTTAACTAAACTTGGTTAAAATGATTAATGTTCAATGTTTTTTATAAACCGGTACAAATTAAAATCAGATTTCTTATAAGCTGTTTCTAATTGCTTATGTAAAACTTGCTTCGATACATTTTTCATTCGCTGATTTTGAATCAAACGATAAGCTTTTTCTACCAATAGATAAGGGCGTTTAGTGTTCACTCCCTTGGTAGTATGTCTGTTAATTGCATCAATCAATTCATCTACGCCTTCATAACTTGTAGCTACAGATTTTATTACTGGAATGTTCCAATCTGTATTTGGTTTAGAATGCACTAATTGCACTAAATTTTTCAAAAATGTATTAGCTCCATCTCTGTCAGATTTATTCACAACAAAAATATCTGCAATTTCCATTACACCTGATTTCAAAGCTTGCACTTCATCGCCTGCTTCAGGAACTAAAACTAAAACTGTTGTATCAGCCAAGCCAACAATTTCAACTTCACTTTGTCCAACCCCTACAGTTTCAACAATTATATAATCAAATGTAAATGCACGCATCACATCAACAATTTCAATTGTCTTTGCTGATAATCCCCCTAAAGAACCTCGGGTAGCCAGTGATCGAATAAATACATTTTCATTTGTAAAATGTTCCGCCATTCGTAATCTGTCACCAAGTAAAGAGCCATAATTAAATGGTGATGTAGGATCAATGGCAATCACACCAACTGATTTTCCTTGAGTTGTAAGTTTTTTAATTACTGCATTAATCAATGTGCTTTTTCCTGCGCCTGGAGGACCAGTAACACCAATAACAGGGATGTTTTGATTGAAATTTAGTGAAGTTAAAATTTCTTCGTAGCCCTCTAATTCGTTTTCAACAATAGTAATACAACGTGCAAGCGATTTTTTATCACCCTTTTGTAATTGTTCAATAAGTGTTTTTGTAACTGACATGGTTACACAAATATAGCAGATAATTTTAGTACTTTTGTTTGCAACAAAACATATTTCAAGAACCGCAAATGCTGCCACTATCAGTTGTAATTATCACTTTTAACGAAGAAAAAAATATTGCACGTTGCCTTGATTCCATTCAAGGTATTGCTGATGATATTGTGGTAGTTGATTCTTTTTCAACGGATAAAACGGAAGAGATTTGTAAAAAGTATAAGGTTAATTTCGTTCAATGTAAATGGCAAGGATATTCTTTAACAAAAAATTTCGCGAATCAGCTTGCAAAAAATGATTGGATATTATCATTAGATGCTGATGAAGTTTTATCTGATGAGTTGAAACAATCTGTTTTAAAAGTAAAGAAAGAGGGTTTACTCATAACCGCGAAATTTAATCGTTTAACAAATTATTGTGGACATTGGATAAAACATTGTGGTTGGTATCCTGATGTTAAAGTTCGAATGTTTGACAGAAGAATAACACTATGGGAGGGAACCATACATGAAGAATTAAAGTTTTCGGAAGATATATCTTTAGTTCACTTGGCTGGAGATTGTTTGCATTACAGTTATTATACACTTGAACAGCATTATAAACAAGCTGATAAATTTACAAGTATTGCTGCACAGGATTTGTTTTCACAAGGCAAAAAAGCTTCAGTTCTAAAATTAATTGTCAGTCCTATTATTAAATTTCTCCGAGATTATATTTTTAATCTTGGCTTTTTGGATGGGAGTGCCGGGTTTACTGTTTGCAAAATCTCTGCATATGCTACTTTTTTAAAGTATAAAAAATTACGAAATATTTATAAGCCATCGTGAGTTCCAAACTTGACATAAAACGTATTATTATTAGTCGTACCGATGCTATAGGTGATGTGATTTTAACACTTCCTGTTTGTGGTTTGATCAAAAAATATTATCCCGAAGCGAAAGTTATTTTCTTGGGTCGAACATACACGGAGGCTATTATTAATTGTTGTGAATTTGTTGATGAGTTTGTGAATGTTGATGAGATCTTATGTTTGGATGATGCATCTGCCATAGCGAAACTTAAAGCATTAAATGCAGATACTTTGATTCATGTTTTTCCAAACAAAAGGATTGCACAGTTTGCTAGAAAGGCTAAAATTAAAAATCGCATAGGAACTGCCAATCGTTTGTATCATTGGGGAAATGTAAATAAATTAGTAAAGTTGAGTAGAAAAAATTCAACGTTGCATGAGTCACAGTTGAATTGTAAACTGTTGAGTCCACTTGGGATAAATAGTGTTCCAACATTACAAGAACTTACTAATTTTATTGGCTTTACAAAAATTTCTTCGTTAAATAATTTTTCATCAGAATTATTAGATCCAGCTAGGACCAACATAATTCTTCATCCGAAATCGAACGCCAGTGCACGTGAGTGGAGCTTAGGGAATTATAAAGCATTAATAGATTTGTTATCTCCAGAAAAATATAAAATATTTATTAGTGGTACAGATAAGGAAAAAATAATTTTAAGTGATTGGATAAAGACATTACCATTACACGTAATTGATATAACTGGAAAGTTTTCTTTAGAAGAATTTATTTCATTTATTAGTAAAGCACAATTTCTGGTTGCTGCAAGTACAGGTCCTTTGCATATTGCGGCAGCAATAGGGATTGGAGCAATTGGTATATACCCGCCCATTAAACCAATGCATCCTGGCCGATGGAAACCTATCGGTAAAAAGGCAAACTATGTTTGTATCGATAAATTATGTAACAATTGCAGGAATGATCCTCACCAATGTTTGTGCATGGATAAAGTCGCTGCATTGGAAGTTGCAAAATTATTGGTAAATTAATTTTCCTTTCGTGGTTGAAGAAATAGAAAAAAAGAATTAAAGAAAGCATAAAATGTGACACCAGCCTGTGTTTCAAGGGTATCCTCTGTAAAAAACGAGATCAAAGAAATGATAAAAAATGTGATGTATAAAAAATTAAATATCATATTAAGTTTGAACATCGGATAAAATAAGGTGAATAAGAACCACAACAAACCTATTATTCCAAATGCAACAGCAAATGATAAATATTGATTGTGTGAACGAAGTTGAAGTTCTTTTTTTAAAGTGGAATTAGATTTTGAATATTGTTCATCAAATGATTTCTGAACATCACCTGTTCCAACTCCAATAAATAAATTGTTTTTAATGATTCCGATTGCTGCTTTCCAATATTCGAAACGCTGTGCAAGTGAATGTCCGTTTGCATCACCATCTTTCTTATATTCATTTATTTCCCACAATGTGGAATATAGTCGCCCTTGCAAACTACTTACGTTAACGTTATTAACGTTTGCGGCTCCACGTTCAACAGCTTTTATTTCTCCATCTGTTAGTGAGTTTACTGCATCAGCATCTTTTTTTAATCCCTTGGAAGTTAAGAAACGTATCAATGTATAGCGCAATTCATTTCCCTTCAAATCTTTCGTGTTATATCGTATCGAACTTCTTAAATTCCATGATTGTTCGAGTTCATTTTCGCAGACATAGATCCAAATTAAATTCCCATTTTCATATTGGTTGTTGTTGAGGTTATGTTGATACCTATTTCCATGGGAGGTAAAATTTATCAAGGCATTTAAATTTACTTTTTCTGCCTGAATGTTAATTTTTTTGAATTCAGAATTTATATAAATATATGTACTTGCAAGGAGGATAGAAATACTTAACAAGTAGGCATATTTGAAAATAGGTTTAGTTGATTTTAAAACAAAATAGGTTCCGATAATAAAGGTAGTTATTGTTAAAACAGATAAACCAGTTAAGGATTCCATAATTACTAAAAATGTGCACAACCAAATAATGACGGAAGCCCATGCATATTTTTTTATTTTATCATTAGCGTAAAAAAAGAAATATGCTGAAACCATTATCGCAACACAAATAAGTAAGGCAAAGCGAATGTGAGAAATAAAAATAGAAATGTTTCTCACGTCAATGATCTGACGATGAATAATGCCTGTCAAAAGAAGAATACTTATTATTGTTCCAAGAACTATTGAGGCAATAAAAACGAATAGAATATTTTCAAATGTTTTTTTTGAAGGTCGTTTTGAAGTTGAAAGAATTAAGGGAAGAATTAATAAAGGCCCCTTGATACGAATATCTTTAAATGCATAATTAAGGTCAGTAGAGTAAATTAGTCCAACAAGATGAAGTATTAGCAAAGAAATTAAAATGAGAGCGGGTTTGTTTTTCCAAAAGCTAATAAATTTGTTTTTAAGATTTCCTTCTAAACCCCAATTACATACCAAAATTATTTGAGCAAGACTCATCAAAAATTTTGATAATGGCATCCCAATCACTAAAAGAGCTAGTGCGAAAACATAAATTGATTGATGATATTTTTCTGGGAGTAATGATTTCATCATATTAATTGAGAACGCAAAAATGTGAAATAAATTGCATCAGAAAACTATAGTGCAAGGTGCTTTGATTTTAGTGTTTTTCCAAAGAAAATGCTTGCAGCTGTATTGAAATTTTCGGGAGAATCGGTGGTGTAAAATTCAATCTTCCCACCTTTGCTGCATTTTTTTTCAATTTCAGGATGTCGGCTTAAATAATCAGTCAATCCTTTTCCAACAATTTCACCTTGGGAAAGGATTGTTATGTTTTCGGGTAAGTGTTTTTTGATCTTATTTATGAGTAACGGATAATGTGTACAGCCAAGAATTATAGTATCAATTTCTTTGTCTTTTATTAAGAGTGAATCTAAATTTTTCTTAATAAAAAAGTCTGCTCCATCACTTTCAAATTCATTGTTTTCGACTAATGAAACCCACATTGGACAAGCTTCTTGATGGACAATTAGTTGGGGGTAAAACTTTTCAATTTCAATTGGATATGAATTTGAAGTAACTGTTCCCATTGTTCCTAAAACGCCTACATGGCCTGTTTTTGTATATTTGCCAACTATTTCAGTAGTTGGACGAATTACCCCTAGGACCCTTTTGTCAGGTGCAATTCTAGGTAGATCTTTTTGTTGTATGGTACGTAATGCTTTTGCAGAAGCGGTATTGCAAGCCAATATAACTAATTCGCAACCCATGTTAAATAATTGTTCCACACATTCCAGTGTGTATTGGTAAACAGTTTCATATGAGCGTGAACCATATGGAGATCGTGCATTATCACCTAAGTATACGTAATCGTACTCAGGTAATTGTTTTACAATTTCCTTTAAAACTGTAAGTCCTCCATATCCGGAATCAAATACGCCAATTGGTTTTTTTTGTGAATCGTTCACGATATCATTTATTATTATTTAATTAAATCAAAAGTAATAAATAAAAAGAAAAACCCTGTTTCAGTATTATTGAAACAGGGTTTTTCTTTTGAAATTTTAAAATTATTTTTTAGGAGGAACAGGTGTGTTTGCTACAGGAAGAGTAATCCCAAGCTTTTTAATTACCAATCCAATTATGTCTTCAGTTGGCTCCATGTATAAAACCAACCCAGTGCTCGTATCTAACACATATTTATAACCAGCTTCTTTTGCAACTTGGTCAATTGCCTTTTTTGCTTTTTCATAAACAGGTTTAGAAAGTTCAGCACTTTTCTTTTGGTAATCAGTTTGTGCTTGTTGTTGGAAATCCTGGATACGTTGATTTAAGTCATTTAATTCTTTTTCTTTAGCAGCACGAACTACCTCAGGCATATCTTTTGATTTTGCCTGATATTCTTCATATTTAGTCTGTAATTCAGTTTGCATTGCAGTAACTTGATCCTGTAACTGTTTTGAATAATCCTGAACAGCCAATTGTGCCGTTTTAGATTCTGGCATTAACGTAATTAACGAATCCAGATTTATATGAGCAATTTTTTGTGCATTTGCGGTAAAAGAACCCATTATCACAGTAAGTCCTACAACTATTAATTTAAAAGTATTCTTCATCTTGATTATTTATTTGGTTTATAAAATTTTGGTAAAAGTATAAAATATTTATGAATTATTTTTTAGTTCCTGATCCGGTTTTTGTTCCTGTACTACCACTTTTGTAACCTAAATTCTCCAACACATCATCACTTTTATCAAATTTTGAATTTGCATAAAGCATTGTCAGATCACTTGATTTGTCAAATATTATTGCGTAGCCGCCTTTTTCTGCTACAGATTTGATTGCATTATAAACTTTATCCTGAATCGGTTTTACCAACTCCTGACGTTTTTTGAATAATTCACCATCAACTCCGAAGCGTTGTTTTTGAAGGTCTTTCGCTTCTTTTTCTTTTGCAACAATGTCAGCTTCGCGCTTCTTCTTCATATCTTCAGTTAACAAAATTTGTTCGGCTTGGTATGCTTTGTACATTTTATCAATTTCTGCATATTTTGCTTCAATTTCTTTTTGCCATTGAATGGAAGTTTTGTCTAATTCAGCTTGTGCAGCTTTGTATTCAGGGATTTGGCCTAAGATAAATTCTGTATCAACGTAAGCGATTTTTTGTGCCTGAGCGAATGTAGCTGCACTTGTGGCAAGCACTAAAGCTACAATTAAAACTAATTTTTTCATTTTTGCTTTTGTTTATTAATTATTTAAACTGCTAAATGTGTGGCGAATTTAGTAAATTTCTATAATTCCCCAATTGATGCTCCAATTGTAAAATGGAACTGTCCTTTTTGCATTCCTAAATTGGATGGTACATTATCTAATCTCCATCCATAATCAAATCCAAGTAATCCAAACATTGGTAAAAAGACTCTTATCCCAACTCCAGTAGAACGATATACATTAAATGGGTCAAAGTTCTTTGATTTTGCCCATGAATTACCAGCTTCTGCAAACCCAAGAACAAATATTGTTGCCTGTGGATTTAATGTTACTGGAAAGCGCAATTCCATAGAGTATTTTGTAATAAATGCTGCACCTGTAGATGGTGATAATGACTGATCATCATAACCTCTTAACGCAATAATTTCTCGGCCATCGAGTGCATAACCAGTAAGTCCACTACCTCCCAAATAGAAACGCTCAAAAGGAGATTGTCCAACTTTGCTATTATAAGAACTTAATAATCCAAAACCTGCTGATGTTCTTAAAATCAAATTGCGTGCCTCTTTTCCATCGGCTCCTCGTTTATTGGTAATAGGAGTGTAGAAGGTTGTGGTCAATTTATATTTTTGATATTCAACATATTTATAACGTTCCTGATCAGTCATTTTAGGACTAGAATAATCTTTATTATTAAACAAAGAATAAGGTGGAGTCCATTGCCCACTTAACGCGATTTGAGATCCTCCGGAAGGGAAAATTGGGTTGCCTTGCAAAGAATTACGTTGTAATGCAGCTTTGTAATAAATGTTATTTGAATAACCTTTTCCAAACGTAAACATGGAATTAAAATTATTTAAGATATAATATTGGTAATCGATCTCGTGGTAAATGGTGAAATAGTCATCTGGCCATTTCAATCGTTTTCCTAAACCAACAGAAACACCAAAAATATCCAATGATTGACGTAATGGGTTGGCAATTTTTCCGGCATCAGTTTTTATCGTTTTCTTTTGCCCATTAGTTTGAACAGAATAATATGCTGTTACACTTAATGAATTTGGTTTTTTTCCTCCTAACCAAGGTTCAGTAAATGACATATTATATGATTGAAAATATAAACCATTTGATTGTGCACGAATACTCAATCTTTGTCCGTCACCTGATGGTAATGGTCTCCAAGAATCTTTTTTGAAAAAATTTCTGGCAGAGAAATTATTAAATGAAACGCCTAATGTTCCTACAACTTGTTTATTACCGTAACCACCAGATAATTCAATTTGGTCAGACGGTTTTTCTTCAACAGTATACTCAATATCCACTGTTCCTGTAGCAGGATTCGGAGTTGGTGTAACATTCATTTTTTCAGGATCAAAATATCCCAATTGAGATAATTCCCGCTGTGAACGAATGATATCTGATCTGCGGAATAATTGCCCCGGTTTAGTTCTTATCTCCCGCAAGATAACGTGATCGTTTGTTTTTGTGTTTCCAACAATTGTTACTTTATTTATTGTTGCTTGTTTACCTTCGAAAATTCGCATTTCAAGGTCAATGGAGTCGTTAGAAACCATTATTTCTACAGGGGAAATGTTAAAAAATAAATATCCATCATCCATGTATAAAGAGCTGATATCATTGCCATTTTGATTCATGAATAATTTTGAATCTAAATTTTCCTGATCATAAACATCTCCCTTTTTTATACCTAAAACATTGTTTAGTTCTTTACTTGCATACTTACTGTTTCCAACCCAATTAATATTTCTGAAATAATATTTATTTCCTTCTGAGACATACATATCAATCGTCAAAAATCGTTTGTAATAATTTGAATCGCGAACAATATGAAATGTTTTGATGCTTTGAATGAGTCTGAATTTAACAGGATTCTTTTTAATCACCTTGTAATATGTTTCTGCATTCATAGGTGTTCCATGAAGTACTCGGTTGTATGCAGCAACTAAATGCTTGCCTCTCATCAATCTTTTTTTGTAGTAAGCGCGATAGATAGAATCTTTCGCGATCTGCATATCACGGAATCCTTTTCCGTTGTATTTGGCAATGAAAGCTTTCTTATCTTTTTCGTAATTGCTTTCGTCAAATTTCCCGTTGTTAAATGGATTCCACCAGCGTTTACGTTTAGTTTCTTTAAACGCAGTTCTGCGAAGTTTAAATGTTCCAATGGATTTTGCACCTATAAAATTGATGTCTCTTACCCGAACTTTGTATCCTTTGGTAACGTTAATAAAAAGGATAACACTGTTATCAAGTTTGGGATCCTTTTCTTTTTTTATGCTAACATTTACATCGAGATAAGCTTTATTCACAAAAAAATCTTTCACTAAATATTCTGTGGAAGAAATCATACCATCTGTAACCACTTTCCCTTTAATCAATTTTATTTTTTCGCGTAGGTCATCTGCTTCACTTTTGGTCATTCCCTTTAGTGCAAATTTTGATAAACGAGGACGTTCTTCAACTTGAATATTCAGAAAAATAGTTGAGCCCAAAATTTTTGTAGCTGTAATCTTAATATCCTCAAATAAACCTTGTTTCCATAAATTTTCAATGGCAGTTGAAATTTTATCCCCCGGGATTTGGATTTTATCTCCAACACTTAATCCGGATAATAAAGCGAGAACATTTTGGTCTAAATGGTCAGCTCCGCTTACGGTAATTCCGCCTATCTCGTATTCGCGAGGCGTAGAAAAATCCATATTGGTAGAATCTGGTCCGCCAAGTTTGATCTCTTGCGCATTAATTGTAAAGGAAAATATTGAAAGGCAGAAAAGGACTGCGAATTTTTTATACATCAGGTTTATGAAATTAATTGCTCGCTCGTTTTTCCAAATCTGCGTTCACGGTTTTGATAATCAAGTATTGCTTCAAACAGGTCTTCTTTTCCGAAGTCTGGCCAAAGTTTTTCTGTAAAATATAATTCAGAATAGGCTAATTGCCATAATAAAAAGTTGCTAATACGGTTCTCTCCGCTTGTGCGAATCATTAATTCGGGATCAGGAATTTTTGATGTGCATAAATGTGCTTTAAATATGTCTTCAGTTATTGCATCAGCAGAAAGAGTTTTGTTTTCTACTTCTTGAGCAATTTCTTTAACAGCATTCATTATTTCCCAACGCGAACTATAGCTCAATGCTAGAACCAAAGTCATTCGTGTATTGTTTTTTGTGTTATCGATTGCTTCTTGTAATTCGTTATAACAATCGGTTGGTAAACTTTTTAAATCACCGATTGCATGAAGACGGATGCTGTTTTTATTTAAAGTTTTTGTTTCGGCATTTATGGTATGAACAAGCAATTGCATCAAAGCAATAACTTCTTCTTGCGGACGATTCCAGTTTTCGGTAGAAAATGCGTAAAGCGTAAGAAATTTAACCCCAACTTCTGCTGCAGCTTCTACTGCTTCGCGAACAGATTTTACACCACGTTCATGACCAAAGATACGCTCTTGCCCTTTTTGTTTTGCCCATCGACCATTCCCATCCATAATGATAGCGATGTGTTGAGGTAATTTTGAAGGGTTAATTTTTTCTTTTAAACTCATTTTATATATAACTCGTTCTATTCCTTAGAACGAGTCAGCATTTTGATTCGTTACAAATTAATATTTTTAATTTACTCCCGGACACTTTTCACGTGGCTCTTTTAATTTTAGCGTTAAAACAACTCCGGCAAATGAATACCAATCTTTAGTAGTAGGGTTTCCCCTTTGTCTTCCAACATTGCTATAATTAGGGTCGGTATTAATACTTGGATCCGATAGTTTTGCAGCGTTTGTACCATGAACAGCAGCAAGTTTTGCAGGGTCATAATACCGTTTACTTACATCATCCAGATAATCGGTAAATGTTTTTCTCATTCCCCACTCAAGGGACAGACCGATATTTTTGGAAAGATTTGTTTTAATTCCAACGCCAAAGGGAATTGACATTTGAATTAATTTATATTTTCTATTCGATTTCCCACCTTCAATTCCTTGACCTTCGGTGCCCAGTGGCTGAAGTGCAATCCAGTTGTTTCCTAGTTCCCCCATTGGGTTGAATTGAAAACCCGCCAATCCGATAAAAAGGTAAGGGGAAAACTTTTTTCTTTCATTGCCGATCTTATATTCCAGGAAATTAAACTCCAATTGTGCTGAGAATTCAGTGATTTTAGATTTAAAGCTCAAGTTACGTTGCTGTGCAGAGGGGGAATTGGAATATGAATCGTGCCCTTCAATTGATCCAAAAAGCACATTTGCTCGGGCAGATAATCTAGGATTCAGATTGTAGCGAAAAACAGCTCCTCCAGCAGGTTTTGTAAACAAAAAATGGCCTACAGGGTTTATATCACCAATGTAGTAAGAACCGCCTAAAAACACGCCTAGTTCAGCACTTTTTTTGTTTTGGTGTTGAGCAAATCCTGTAAGTGCAGATAGCCAAGTGATAATAAATATGAAAATAATCTTTTTCAAGCTTATAAATAACTGTTTTTAGCCGTTTTTATTGTATTTTTTGACAATGGGAAACAAATATACTAGATTTTTGCTTACTTAAGGGTGTTAATATTCGTTAATTCCCCCATGTTTAAACAGTATAAGATTTTGCTTAATTAGGAAATTAATAGAATTGTTCAAAAATGCTTTATGTGCCAATAAACAAGGCCATGAAATACAATCTCGTACTTAAAGAGATTGTATTTCATGGCTTTGTTGTTCTGATAAACAGAACTAAAATTTATTCAAATTTAAACTTTCCTAGGTCATTCAAGTTCGAATGACTTACAAAAACAGCATTTGCGGTATTTCGTGAACGTGCAAAACGTAAAAATACTTCTAACGTTTTCCAGTAATTATGATTGCGTTGCGTATCGTATAATAATAAATAACCCATAATTACATTTCCTGCCATTTCTACTAATCTGCGTGCATGAAAATCAATGAATTCCGGATTGTTTTGTACTGTTACTCTTGCTTCCGCTTCTTCGTATTCATACGTCATATCAATAAGAATTCTGCGATAAGATTCAGTTTCCGGTTTGATAGATGCTTTTTCGTATTCCTGCATTTGAGCAAGATAAGCGCCAGTTGTAATTCCTTTCATGGCAGCAACCACTTGAAGTTGCGTAGTTCCCTCATAAATAGAAGTGATACGAGCATCGCGATAAATTCGCTCAATCGGATAATCTTTCATGAATCCTGATCCACCATGAATTTGCAGTGAATCATAAGCAATTTCATTACAAAATTCAGAAGTTAATCCTTTAGCAAGTGGTGTATAAACATCAGCTAGTTTTTGATATTTGCGTTGTTCTTCTTTTTCTTCTTTTGATAATTCGCGTTCTGTTCCTATGTGAGAAAGTGTTTTGTACATATCCACAAAACGACCTGTTTCATATAGCAATGATCGAGCTGCTGTTAGTTTTGCTTTCATTACTGCAAGCATTTCATACACCGCCGGAAACTGAATAATTGCTTTCCCGAACTGTACACGTTTTTTTGCATATTCCAAAGCTTCGCGATAAGCGGCTTCACTCACACCAACCGATTGAGCAGTGATACCAAGCCTTGCGCCATTCATTAAGGACATTACATATTTTATCAAGCCGAATTTGCGTTGTCCACAAAGTTCTGCCGGAGCATCTTTGAAAACAAGTTCACAAGTTGGTGAGCCTTTGATCCCTAATTTATTTTCTAATCTTCGTACTGTTACTCCACCACTTTTTTTATCATAAATGAACATGGAAAGTCCTCGTCCATCTTGTGTTCTATCTTCAGAACGAGCAAGCACCAATGAAATGTCTCCATCACCATTAGTGATAAAACGCTTTACACCATTCAGTAACCAGGTTTTTTTGTTTTCGTCATAGGTTGCTTTTAACATAACAGCTTGCAAGTCGGAACCTGCATCTGGTTCTGTTAAAACCATTGCCATAGTTTCACCATTACAAACTCGAGTAAGATATTTTTCTCGTTGTTCCGGGGAACCGAATTCATTAATAGTTTCGGCACAATCTTGCAATCCCCAAATATTTACAAATCCTGCATCAGCTCGGGAAACAATATCAGCAGCCATAATGTATGGAATGATTGAAAAATTTAGTCCACCGAATTTACGTGGCATCGTAATACCCATCAATCCTGCTTGGTTGATTGCATCGATATTATCTTGAGTCCCTTTTGCATATTGCACTCTTCCATCTTTCAATATTGGTCCATCGTGGTCAACCGATTCAGCATTTGGAGCAACAATATCTCCGCATATTTCACCAACAATTTCAAGCACTTGTGTGTAGCTATCCATTGCATCTTCAAAATCTTTTGGTGAGAAATCGAAATCATCTTTTCCCTTGAAATTGTTTTCTTTCAATGAAACGATCCTTTGCATCAATGGATGTGTAAGGTGAAATTGAATATCGGGGTTATCAGTAAAAAAATTTGCCATAATCTTTTCAATTAAATATTTTACAAATTATTTTGTATTTTCTTTATAGTATCGAATCATTTTAGGAATCACATTTTCTACTTTCCCTATTATCACATAGTTTGCGATTTTATTAATCGGAGCGTTAGGATCACTGTTAATAGAAATGATAATGCTTGATTCCAGCATTCCTGCAAGATGTTGTATTTGACCAGAAATTCCGCAAGCGATATATAATTTTGGCCGAACAGTTACTCCTGTTTGTCCAATCTGACGTTCGTGTTCAACGTAACCCGCATCAATCGCAGCACGCGAAGCACCAACTTCACCACCTAACATAGCAGCGAGATTAAATAACTGTTTGAAATTATCGGCAGAGCCAACACCAAATCCACCAGCAACAATCACAGGAGAATTTTTTATGTCCACTTTTGATTTTTCAATATGTCGCTCAATCACTTTTACAATAAAAGCGGTATCATCAACATATTTATTTACATCCAGATTTACAATTTTACCTTTGTGGTTAGCATCAAAAATTACTTTTTTCATTACACCTTCTCTAACTGTAGCCATTTGAGGGCGACAATCAGGGTTGATGATAGTTGCAATGATGTTCCCACCAAAGGCAGGGCGAATCTGATACAATAGATTTTTATAAACCTTGTTGATCTTTTTATCTTCGTGATCCCCAATTTCGAGTTCGGTACAATCTGCAGTCAGTCCACTTTTTAGAGCAGATGAAACACGTGGACCAAGATCGCGACCGATAGTGGTTGCGCCCATTAAAGCAATTTGCGGCTTTTCTTCTTTGAACAGATTAACCATTACTGAAGTGTGCGGCAAAGTGGAGTAAGGTGTAAGCCTTTTGTCATCGGCCATATAGATGGTATCTACACCATATGGAAAAATTTCTTTTTCAAAGCCTTTTAAATTGCTTCCAAACAGAAGGGCTTCTAGTTTACAATTCAGTTGATTGGCAAGGCTGCGTCCTTTGGTGAGTAGTTCGAAACTAACATCAGCAATTTTTCCTTCATCCAATTCGCAATAAACAATTACATTATTCATAGTGAAAATATTTTTCAGAATTTATGTTTTAACCAATAATATGAGAAGTAATCAACTCTTTCATTAATACATTAATGTCATCATCAAAATCATCAAGTCTGCGTGATTCTTTGGATTGAAAAACAATGTTGTCCACTTTTTTTACTTTCGTTGGAGAGCCTCCAAGACCAAGTTGTTCGTTATCACATTCAATATCAGCAACTCCCCATTCCTTAATTGTAAGGTGGGTGTGGTTTGATCCGGTAGAAAGATAATCTTCTTCGCTTTCCTGACGTTTGCTCAACGTTGATGCATGTTTATATTTCATTAAACGTTTTGCATTACGTGGGCGACAGTGTGGAGCAGAATTATTTACTGTGATCAAAATAGGGAATGCACTTTCTACAATCTCTATTCCTCTTTCCAATCTACGTTTTATCTGAATCTTATCTTTTGTCAACGAAACAATTTCTTCCGCGTAAGTAATTTGCGGAATGCCTAGTTTTTCTGCTACTTGTGGGCCAACCTGTGCCGTGTCACCATCAATTGCTTGTCGGCCACAAACGATAATATCATAGTTCTTTATTTTTCTGATAGCACATGCAAGCGCATAAGATGTCGCGAGTGTATCGGAACCTGCAAATGCTCTATCAGTAAGTAAAATTCCATCATCGGCACCGCGATAAAATCCTTCGCGAAGTATTTCTGCAGCACGAACTGGACCCATTGTAAGGATGGTAATGCTAGAGCCAGGAAACTGGTCTTTGATACGCAATGCTTGCTCTAAGGCGTGCAAGTCTTCAGGATTAAAAATGGCAGGTAAAACAGATCGGTTAACTGTTCCGTCAGCCTTCATAGCATCTTTGCCTACATTCCTAGTGTCAGGAACTTGTTTGGCAAGAACAACAATTTGAAACTCTTTCATCATATCTTATTTTGAGTGTAAAGCGAACAAATATCCTTAAAACCTCTTTTATAAAACATGTTTAAAGTCATGATTTACAATGTATTGCAAAGCAATAGCTTAGATAAATAATTATGATATAGAGCAGTAATTTTATAAAACGAAAAACGCATAGTGGCTATTCACTATGCGTTTTTTTAGGAAGTTATTTAGTTTGCCTAGTAGTTTTTGGTAAACTATAAAAATTCATTAGCAAGATTAGCTAACTCTGATCGTTCACCTTTTTCAAGAGTAATATGAGCATAAAGATTTTGATCTTTAAGTTTATCAATCAAGTACGATAAACCGTTACTTTGAGAATCAAGATAAGGAGTATCGATTTGATAAATATCGCCAGTAAAAATAATTTTGGTGTTTTGTCCGGCACGTGAAATAACTGTTTTTACCTCATGCGGTGTAAGGTTCTGTGCTTCATCAACAATAAAAAATACATCAGATAAACTTCGTCCGCGAATATAAGCCAATGGACACACAACAAGTTTTTCATGTTCTACCATTTCACTTATTTGTTTGTATTCTCGATCTCTTTCGCTGAATTGATTTTTAATGTATTTTAAATTATCCCATAAAGGTTCCATGTAGGGATTTAATTTTGATTTGATGTCGCCTGGCAAATATCCTATGTCTTTGTTGCTCAATGGAACAATAGGACGAGCTAAATAAATTTGATGAAAATCTTTCCGTTGCTCAAGTGCACCAGCCAATGATAATAATGTTTTTCCTGTTCCAGCAACACCTTGTAATGTTACTAATTTAATATTTGGATTTAAGATTGCATCTAATGCAAAGGCTTGTTCTGCATTGCGAGGATTAATTCCAAAAGCAGTTACTTTTTTTACGCGTTCAATAACATCTTTTACGGGATTATATGATGCTAATACAGATTTGGAGCCATTTTTTAAAACATAAAAATGATTTGATTTAGGTTTTTGCTTTTTAAGAAGTGCAGAGGATTCACAAAAACCTTTTTCATAAATTTCATTAATTAATTCTTCCGGAACTTTCGCAATTTCGCTTCTTCCTGTGTAAAGCTGTTCGTTAACATCTTTAATTTTTCCGGTTTCATAATCTTCCGCATTTAAGTTTAGCGATTTCGCTTTGATGCGTAGATTAATATCTTTGGTTACAAGAACCACTTTACGATCAGGAAATTTATCAGAAACATAAAGTGCGGTGTTTAAAATGCGATGATCTGCTTTACGTTCTCCAAAAACTTTTTCTGCATCTATTTTGGAATCCTGATGCATTTCAATTTTAATCATACCATGACCCTTGCCATTTATATTTATCCAATCCTGGAGGGTATTTCCATCCGAAATTTTATCAATATATCGAGTGAATTCACGTGCAGCAAAATTTTTAGTGTCATTGCCTTTTTTGAAATTATCCAGCTCTTCAAGAACGGTTATTGGAATAACCACATCGTGTTCCTTAAAGCTCTTAGCAGCCATGTGGTCGTAAATAATTACAGATGTATCAAGAACGAAAATCTTTTTTTCTTTCAGCATATACCGAGTAGTATTTAAATTGTTTTATAAAACTATACAAACATTAACGCATATTTCAAATTGATAGTATAAAGTAATTAACAAATCAATGTTAAAACCAATTGTCAAATTTGAAGTTGGAAAATGATTAGTAAAAACATTTGTGGAAGGAAATTAATCACAAACAATTATCGGGTCAAAAAATAAAATAATGAATTTGTATTCGATTCAGAAAATCAGAATTGATTCTTGAGTAAAAAAATATGATATAAAGTTTGAAAAGAGAATAACCGAAAATTAGTGAGTACCGGCTTTTTTTCCTTTTCTTCTTTTTCCTTGTGTTGCAGTACCAAATCCGTCACCATCTACAACATATTTATCTTTGCCGTTCTTCTTGTAAGAGGTTCCGTTGTTTTTAATATTAGGGTCTTTTTTCTTCTTGTCGAAATGACTCATCTGCCCGTGAGGCTTTTTTTCTTTGTGAAAAATACGTGCAAAAAAGCCACCAGATTTTTCACTGCCTTTTCCTGTAGCTTGTGAAAATGATACAGATGAAATTCCAATAAAAAAAAGCGCAAACATTAAAATCTTTTTCATCAATTCAATAAATTTAAATTTCGTAAGAATTACAAAGGAATACAAATATAATATTTAGTTTCAAAAAATTCGATGCGTAATTATTTTTATAATTATTTTTTATGCAAACCAACAACAAAAAATGTTATAAAAGTCGGGATAGCCTGTGTTTAATTGCTTTCAGGAAATGAAGTTGTTAATAATAATATTTCATTTGATTGTTTGATATTGGTCATTGACTCTTTTTAATAGCAAAATAGGAGGGAGGTTCGATTAATTAGGTCAAAAATGGTTTTAGAATTCTTATTCCTTATGGTGATATTGCTTTTTTCTTTCCTGCAACAAAATCCTTCAAATAAAAAGGTTCGAAATAGGCAACGTCTTCGAATTGATTGTTGGTGAATGCGTTTTCGGAAAGAGCAATCATGTTTTTTGCAGAAGGGAAAATGTTTTCAATGAAAATTGCATTTTCATTCTGTGACATTGCTGTTTTGCATTTTGCGGCACCGTCACCAAAGAAGAAAACTGAATTTCCCTCCTTAGTTTTTCCATCAGGGCAGAATAGTGATTGGAATGAGGATTCATCAATAATTTCTGCTGATGTTTCTCTGACATAATTAAGTGAGTTGTCAAAAAGAGCACAATAAACTTCCATTCGTCTTGCATCTAACATAGGACACAATAAATCTGAATTTCTAATTTTTAAATCTGAATTTTTAATCCCAACTGCAAGACTTTTAAGTGTATCAATGGCAATCAAAGGAATGTTTAATGAATAACATAATCCTTTTGCGGTGCTAACTCCAATTCTTAATCCGGTGTAGGAGCCGGGACCTTTGCTAACAGCAATTGCATCTAATTCTGAAAATTTTACATTAGCTTGTTTTAGAACATCTTCAATAAAAAGTGTGAGATTTTCTGCATGAGAATAATCGCCATTTTGCTCTTTTAATGCAAGCAGTTTGCCATCTTTTCCGAGCGATACACTGCAAACTGTAGTTGCTGTTTCGAGATTTAAAATAAGAGCCATCGACTTAAATAAGAGATTATTCGTAGATCAATAATAAGAAACAATCCGAACAAAAATTATTTTTTCGGTGCATTGAACAGATCAGTTTTTTCCACTTTTTTAACTTCTGAACCTTCTTTCAATAGTTTAGAAACCGCACTGTATGGTCCTGAAATAATTTCGTCACCATCTTTTATACCTTCCTTTATTTCAATATAATTATTGTCCTGAATTCCAACTTTAACCTTTAACATTTTTGCTTTACCATCCACTAAAGCAAAAACGCACTCTTCTGCTTTCAGAACTTCGGAAGCATCAATTTTATCAGTTTTGTCATTTGTGTTTTTTACAATAATTCCATCAGGACCTTCTTCTTGTTTTTTGATATCCTTAGGATGATACTTGCTACTATCGGTTCTGGTAGTAACAGATTGAATGGGCACTGAAATGACATTGCTTGATTTTTTAGTTTGAATATCAACTGTTGCACTCATGCCTGGACGAAATGGAGCGTTAGTTTTTGCAGCATTAAATAGATCCAGATATGATTCTTGTAAAATACGAATCTTAACGGTAAAATTTGTTACTTGTTCAGCTGTAACCCCAGTTGTATTTGCAGAGTTTGCTATTTCAGTAACAATGCCTTTGAATTTTCTGTCCATATACGCATCAACTTCAATCAATGTTGTGTCGTTATTGTGAACACGAACAATATCATTTTCGTTCACATCTACGCTTACTTCCATTTCATTAAGATTTGCGAGACGCATAATTTCGGTTCCTTCAAACTGTGCTGTTCCAACAACGCGTTCGCCTTTTTCTTTATTTAATTTTGAAACTGTTCCATTAACAGGCGAAAAAATATTTGTTTTTGCAAGATTATCATTTGCTTCTTTTAATGAAGCTTCTGTACTTTTAACATTATAATCAGAAGCATTTACATTTTCTTCCGCACCCTTTACATCCGCTTTTGCTCCTTCAAAACTAGCTTTAGCAGCATCAAAATCAGATTGAGAAATAGCACCTTGATCGAATAATTTTTTACTGCGAAGATAGGAAGATTCAATATTAATAAACGATGCTTTTACTTGCTCCAAGCGAGCTTTAGAGTTAGATAAATTTGCTTTTGCACCATTTAACATTGCGACCATTCGGCTTGAATTGGATTCGTAAATAAGAGGACTTATTTTACAAAGCAGATCACCTTTTTTTACCTGATCACCTTCTTTTACAAGTAATTCAACAATTTCGCCAGATACATCTGAACTTATTTTAACTTCAACTTCTGGTTGAATCTTCCCGTTTGCAGAAACGGTTTCAACAATATTTCTTTTTTCTGCTTTCTCGGTGGTAACCAGTATTGCTTTGCTTCCGGAAAGGTTTTTGAACAGGATAATTGCTATTATGATCAATACTCCTGAAATAATTATCCAATAAATTTTTTTCATAAAACGAATGAGTTATTATTTTAGAATTTCAATGGTTTTCCTTGATAAAAGTCAAGCACTTTTGTTTTAAAAACGTATTCGTATTTTGATTGCAGAAGATCACTTTGAGCTTTGATCAATTTATTTTTCGAATCATTATAATCATTGGTATTAACCATTCCGACATTAAATTTCTGTTCGGTATACTTAAATGATTCTTGCATAGCGTCTACAGTTTTAAATGTTGCATTATATTTTTTTAATCCTGCATTCGCGTCAGCATATGCTTGTTGAATATTTTTTTCAATTTGGAGTTTGGTTGATTCTACATTCAATTCAGCATTTATTTTTTGAATACGGGCTCGGTCAATTGACGTTTTTGTTTGAAAACGATTGAAAATGGGCACAGTTAAATAAAAGCCGAACGACTTATTTACATTGTCGTTATATTGTTTTGAGAAAGGAATTTTTTCATACGAAGGACTTGAAAATGCAGGAGATAAAACTGTATCGCCTGCAGAAGTAATACTTCCGTTTGGCTGATAACCTTGAAATGTTGGTTGAGTTGCTAATTGTTGGCTAGCACTAGAATAACCGGTACCATAAGATGCGCTAAAAACTAATCGCGGACTTAATCCTCCCCAAGCAACATCTACTGCTTTTTCAGCACTTTTTACTTTGTAATCGGCACTTTTCATTTCCGGTAAATTGCTCACAGCAGTGTTGTAAATTTGGCTTACAGTTGCTGTTAACAGGGTTTCGTTTCCCAGTGATAAATCGGGTTTCACAATACTAAAATCGGTAGCGGATGGTAAATTTAAAAATTGAGCAAGAGACAAATAAGAGAGGTCCAATTGGTTTTGTGTATTGGTTACGTTTAATTCCTCAGAGGCTAATTGTGCTTGAATGTCTAACAAAGTCCCTTTTGCGGCAGCACCGGCATCCACTAGCTTTTTTGTGCGCTCAACTTGCGCATTAGTTATTCCCATTTGGTTACGTGCATTTTCTGCAGCATCCATTGAATATAATATTTGCAAATATGCAGATGCGATATTTAGTGAAATGTCATTCTTCATTTTTTCAACATCATATTTACTTGCCAGATAATTATATGTATTCTCTTTGATTGTGTTTATGGTTTGTAATCCACCAAACAATGTTACATCGGTACTCAATGAAAGGTTTTGAGAAAGCACTTGTTGTGTTGCGAATTGATTTGTAAATCGGTCAATAGTTCTGCCGTAATTATAACTATGAGAAGCGTTGGCATTGAGAGAAGGGAGCAAACTGAATTGGCTTTGTTTCAAATTTATTTGAGATAATTCTGTGCTTAATTCCGATTGTTTTATTTGAATGTTATTTTTTAATGCGTAATCGATACAGGTTTCTAATGTCCATGGTTGCGATGTTTTTGCTGCATCTTGGGCTTTTATTGAAACGTTATTCAATAAAAAGAATGATGTAATAATTAAATATAAATTTTTCATAGATGCAAATTTATAAAATAGAATCGTTGAGTGGCAATTGTTTATATCAATTAAACGGGCAAATTTAATCAATTGAAAACGAAATCAAGGTAATTTTGTGATAAGTGGTAAAATTTATTTTGTTTAGCTTTGCTGGCAAACAAAACAAATGAATTTCACAGCATTATTAGGGATATTGGCAGCAACATGTACAACAATTTCGTTTGTGCCACAAGTTGTTCAAATTTTAAAAACACGCAATACCAAAGGAATTTCTTTGGGAATGTATATTATTTTTACATTCGGAATATTGTGTTGGGTGCTTTATGGTATATTCCTTGGGGAAGCGCCACTTATCATTGGAAACGCAATAACGCTTGTGTTGGCTCTTACTATCTTGATATTTAAGATAATTTATGGATAATCTCGTTCAGAAGTTCTTATAAATCTCTAAAACTATAAAGCCAATTTTCGGCTAAAGTGGTACTTTGGAAAAATCGCGTTGGTATATTTGGTTTGTTATTTTTTAGATAAAAATTTGCTAAGAGGCTTTGTGCCAGTGTTTGAATAACATATGCCTCACTTTCAATAAATTCATAATGGTTTGAAATAGTCAGATATTCTCTTACTTCTTTTGTAACTAAAGTGTGTGGTGCAGCTATATTAAGCACTAAGACCCTTTGATTGTTCGCAAATTTTTTAATAACTTCAGTATTCTCAATGATTTGCGGCACATCGTAGGTGAAATTATCCGAACAATTTAGTTGAACAATCCCATCATCTCTCAAAAATATAGTAGTGTGCCCTAAGTCAATAACAGGCTGTTGCCTTTCATTAGTGCCAATTTGTGTTTTCATCTATGGAGTAGTTGAGTGACGAAAATACAAAAAAAATGAACACCGAAGAATGTGTATCATTTTTACATTCGGAATAATGTTATGGGTCCTTTATGGTGTATTTTTGGGTGAAGCACAATTTATCATTGGAAATGCAATAATGCTTGTGTTGGCTCTTATTATCTTGATATTTACGATTATTTATGGCTAATAGATAAACTCCCAAGCTGTTTTGTAGGCTCCTATATTATCAGCATAATCTAAAAATTGTTTGTAAAAAGGATGATTTCCGAGTGTTGCGCTATCGCCAATAACAACTAATTTTTTCTTAGCGCGGGTAAGAGCCACATTCATTCTTCGGATGTCATTTAAAAAACCGATTTCTAGTTGGTCGTTGCTTCTTACTAAACTGATATAAATAATATCGCGCTCCTGTCCTTGAAATCCATCAACGGTTTTAATTGCAATTTGCGGCAAGTAATTTTTTAAAATTTCATCTTCCGCAATTTTTGTTGTAAGGTATTGTACTTGTTCTTTGTAAGGAGAAATAATTCCAATACTTATTTTTTTTCCTGATTTATTGCTTCTTTCATATTGTTCTAAAACTAATTTCAAATGTTTTATTAGCAATTGTCCTTCTTCTGGATTGGCAATACTTAAGCTTTCTGGATTCACAATTTCATTGTATCCGCAACCAGCGGTGTCAATAAAATCTAAAGCAGTGTTTAAAAGTGGTTCATTGGGGTCAAAACTCAGAACGGTATCTTTTACAGATGTGTCTGCAATTAAATTATTTTCATAAAATTTTTGATTTGAAAAATTCATGATGTGTTCGTTCATTCGATACTGTGTATTCAGCATCACCGAAATGTTTTCGATATGCATACAGTGTTCAAACAATGTTTCTTTTAATCCTTCATTTTCAGCTTTTTTTGATTTTACTGTTGGTGGCAGCTGGAAATGATCTCCGGCAAAAATTACACGATTGCTTCTCGATATTGGAATCCAGCACATTGGTTCCAATGCTTGAGCTGCTTCATCAATAAACACGGTTGTAAATTGTTTATCACGCATCATTCTACCAGCAGATACAACGGGAGTGCATGCAATTACTTGTGCATTTTCAAATTGTTGATGTATAATGTAATCCTCTAAAACCCTTGCTTCTTGTAATATTTTTCGCGCTTCCTGATAAAACAATTGCCGTTGTTCACGTTCTTCTCTTCCGAAAGTTCGTTTATATTTTCCAGCCATTCGAAAATATTCTTCAGCCGTTTTTCGATAGCTTTTTAAATCTTTATATGAATCATGCGCAGCAACTTTTGCATCCAACGTATTCATTAATACTTCTTCTGAAATGCGTGCTGGATTACCCAATCTTAATACAGTGATTCCTGTTAGATGCAATTTTTCGGTTAGTAAATCAACTGCTGTATTGCTTGAACTACACACTAAAACTTGATTTTCTGTTTTTAATGTATGACGAATAGCTTGTACTAATGTTGTTGTTTTTCCTGTGCCGGGAGGTCCATGAATGATTGCAATATCTTTAGCGGAAATAATTTTTTGAACTGCTTTGTTTTGCGATTGATTTAATCCGGTAATGTGAAGTGATTCATCAATTTTATCGAAGACAGGAGACTTCAATTCATACATCACATCACGTAAATGCGCCAAGCGAGAATGGGAAGCGTTGATTACTTTTTCCATTGCGATGTCCATTTCTTTGTAACTTCTTTCGTCAAAAAGCAAATTGATGCCAAGCTTCCCATCATCGCACCAATCTGGCAATTCATCAATGTTTAGTGATAAGCGAATTTTATTTGAGCCCAGAACTTTTATTGTTCCATTTATCGGTGTAGCATCGGTATGATTATTTGAAAATAAAGAAGCGATTTTTCCTCCTGAAAATTGATGAGGTTCGTTGTGATTTGTGGTGCGTTCAATATCGATAGAAAGGTATTCGCCTAGCCCAATCTCAACATTGGTGATAATTATAGGATACCAGGTAACACCATTTTCTCTTCGGTGATTGATATTGTTACGCGAAAATTGTTGCTTATACTGTTCAAAATCTTCATCTCGCTCTATCTTCAATAGTTTTTGTAAAAGAAGTAATCGTTCTGTCTTTTCCATTTTTATATTCGATATAAATCTAAACAGATAGTGGAGAAGAATCTTTACGCAACATCGTATTTACTGCATTTGTTAATTCGTTAAGTAAAATTGGTTTTTGCAAACAGGTAACATTTGAAATTTCACTTATACGTTGTAATGTTCTTGAGTCAGAATTACCGGTTATAAAAATAACAGGGACAGAGGAGTGTTTTCGTATTTCATGCGATGCTTCAATTCCGTCCATTGCTCCCTTTAATTTAATATCCAACAATATCAAATCAGGAATGTTTTCATGAAAAGAGCTGAGTGCATTTTCTGCAGATGAGATTATCGCAATCACATTATGGCCTAAAGAACTAAGATTCATCTTGTTTTCAAGTGCTACTATTGCTTCGTCTTCTACAATTAAAATGTTTGCCATAAATTTATACTTCTATTGAAATGTAATAAGCTGTTCCGTTATGATGGGTTGTTTTTATTCTCGCATTTATTTGTTCAGAGAGGGCATTTATTAATGTTAAGCCTAATGAATTTGACTTTTTCAAGGCTTCCCCTCCATCATAACCAACTCCATTATCAGATACCATTAATGTAAAATTACCACCCATTTTTGAACAAACAATATTGATTTCTCCTTCTGTTCTATCTGAAAAAGCATGTTTACACGCATTTGTGATAAGTTCATTCAAGATCAATCCACACGGTATTGCTGTTTTAATATCAAGGAAAATATCATTACAAGTAACAGTAAAATTAATCTTAGTTTGTTTTGAAAAATACGATGATTTAATATGATTGATCAAATCATTGATATAAGCGCAGAATTCAATTTTAGCGAATGTTTCATGTTGATATAACTTGTCGTGAATCAATGCCATTGAATGTATTCGGTTGCGACTATCCTCAAACAAAGCTTTTGCCTTTTCATCTTCAACATAAGAAGACTGCAAGCCTAACAAACCACTAATTACTGCCAAGTTGTTTTTTACCCGATGATGAATTTCAGAAAGTAAAATTTCTTTTTCATGAAGCGAATCCTGTATTTGTTTTTTTGTGTTTTTTTGATTTGTGATATCAGTTACACGTATTGATTGATAAGGCATTCCAGAAATGTAAATTATACGTATTACCAGATTACCCCAAAATTCATTTCCCTTAAATGTTTTGTATAAAACTTCTTCTTCAAATGCCTTATTTTCTTTTAATGATTTACGCATTTCTTCATAGTTAACTTTCTCTTTTGGAGATTTATGAAATTCCAATCCGTATAAACCATAAAAGTCACTTTCTTCTTCAGCCTCAAACAATTCAACTGCACGTTTATTTGCTTTAATAATTTTTCTTTCTTTCCAATTTACTAAAAATAATGCATCGAAGGAGTTGTCGAAAATTGCTTGAAGTTGCTGTTGTAAAAGAAAATTGGTTTCATTTAAAAAAAACTCTGTTTTCTCTGCAACCATGATGCTCGAAAACAAAATAACAAAGCATCCCACTACGGTTGTTATTTTATAGGCTATATTAATATTGTTTGTAATTGCTATAGGAATGACTGAATAAGCAAAGAGGGAGAAATTTGTTTGATATAAAAGTAGGGTTGCAAATATTGTAATTACAATGCAAAATATTATCCAACCAATTTGTTTTTTAATTTCAAATAAGACGATTGGTAAAAGAATTAGGGCTATATAAATGATGTGAATTTCAGCGTTTTCGCCAAAAGAAGAAGCCAAAAAAAACTGATGAATCAAAACTCCCAAATACAGAATAAGTTTTGCCAAGGTGTATTGCTGAAACTTATTGAAAACAGGAATAGAAAAATAAACAAGACAAATCAATAAAGAAAAAAGAGCAACATTGTTGTACCCGGAAAAAAAATAACTAATAATGTAAGGGAAAGTAAAAACTACAGAAATGATTCCGAAACGGTTAGTTAGAATTATTCGCTTAGCGCTAGATAAGCTAAGTTCTTTCGTATTCCCGGAGTTGGAAACGGTATGCCATAAATTTAATATAAATCCCATAGAGTAGATTACAATTTTACTAAAAAGTATGGGATAAAACAAGTTGTTAAAAAAGTAATTTATTTGAAATTGTTGTAAAAAATCAGTAATTAAGATTTAGTACGAAAACGTTACTATTCCTTGCCAGGCATATTATCCATTTGAGGAACTTTGATATGATCTGTTTTAATAAGTCCTGTTAATATTTCAATATTTAATCCATCTGAAAGACCTGTAGTTATGTATCGTTTTTCGAAAGTGTTTTTACTTGTTTCAATTTCGACAAACGTTTTTTCTTTTTCGAATTTCAGAACACTTTCCGGAATTGAAAAAGCTTTTTCTTTTTTTGAAAGAATAATATCTGCATTAGCGCTATAACCAGCACGAAGAAACGTTCCATTGTTTTTTGCCAAAGCAGCACGAATCATGAATTGGATAGCCCCATTTTCGGTAACTCCTTTCGGTGCGATGTATTCTAACTTTGCCGAAAAACTTTCTTTATCAATTGCGCCAATTGTTAATACAAGATCCATTCCTTCATGTATTTTTCCAACTTCACTTTCATCTACCTTTCCTTCAAATATCATTTCGCCCATATCAGCAACAGATGCAATTGTTGTTCCTTCATTAAAAGTATTACTTTCAATCACACTGCTTCCTTCTTTCATTGGAACATCTAATACCATTCCTGTGATTGTTGACCTGATAAGGGTGTTGGTGGCTTGTCCGGCCGATTTTGTAACACCTTCTTTTATTAATTGCAAATTATTTTCTGCTGCATCTAATTCTTCTTTGGCCGATTTTAATTTCAATTCATAGGGTTGAAAATCTGCTTTTGCGATCACATTTTGTTTCAGCAAACTTTCGTTTCTATCATATTCAGTTTGTGAATTATCAAAATTTATTTTTGCTTGATTAACCCTGTTTTCAGCATTTGCAAGATTGATCATGTTGGGAATGATCTTCACTTTGGCAATTATATCACCGGTCTTAATTTCTTGTCCAGCAATAACATATAGTTTTTCAATTATTCCAGAAACCTGTGATTTCATATTTACTTCCCTGCGAGGGATAACACTTCCTGTTGCAACAGTTTTTTTAACAATTGTTGTATCAAATGGTGTGATTGTTTGAAATACAACAGTTGGCTGTGCTGACTTAGAATATAAAAAATAAAATGTCCAGACAATGACAGTTGCTAATCCTATAAGTAAGGCAAATTTTAAAATTTTACGAATCATAATTTTATTTTTAAGAATTTATATTTCAATTTATTCTGCCCTCAAGGCCTCAACAGGATTAACAGCAACAGCTTTTAAGGCAGGAATTAATCCCGCAATAGCGCCTGCTGCAACCAAAACACTTAATGAAACAAGGGCAACAAAAAGATCAACTGTTGGGTTTTTAAACATTTCAACGCTATCACCTATAAGTGAATTGATTCCTTCCAATAAGAGTACTCCCAATAACAATCCAAAATAGCCAGCAAGCAAAGTCAGAAAAACTGATTCCATTATTATTTGACCTATAACTAATCCCGGAGTAGCACCTAATGCCCGTTTTACACCAATTTCCTTGGTTCGTTCTTTAACAACAATAAGCATAATGTTGCTTATCCCAATCACACCGGCAATTAGTGTTCCAATACCAACGAACCAAATTAAGATATTGATACCGGTAAATAATCCATTCATTTTATTGAACTGTACCTCCATGTTCCAATGCCCTATAGCCAATTTATCATCAGGTGAAATTTTATGTCGTTCTTTCATTAATGCTAACACTTTTTCTTCGGCAACTGATGCCGGAACATCTTTACTAGCTGCAATTGCGAACCAACCGACAATGTCACCATAATTAAATGCATTTTGAAATGTTGAAAAAGGAATGTAAATATATTCTGATTGCTCTCTTGCATCATTCCCATTTCCACTTGGTTTAGTAACGCCTACCACTTTAAAATAAACACCATTTATTTGTATGTAATCTCCAATTGCATTTTCATCTGTTTTGAATAAAACTTCTTTTACCCTAGAACCAATAACACAGATTTTTCTTTTTTCTCGAATATCATTCTCGTTTAAAAATCGTCCTTCAACAATTTTTATTTCCTGAATGTCTCGGATATTTGGATAGTTCGCCCCGACTTGAAAGTTCCCTGTCTTCAATCCTCTGAGAACATTTTTACTTCCTTCGTAACCGCCTAACCTGTTTTGTGGAGAAACTACTGAAAGTTCTTTTAATTGCATAAGTGCGTTTACATCGCCATTGTTGAAATTATAGTTACGTCCAGGTTTTAGACCTTGATATGCTTTGGTTGTTTTTTGAGTCCACATGAAAAAACTATTAGTAGCGGTTCCGTTAAAATCCTGCATCACTCCATTTTTTAAACCATTGCCGGCACCAAGCATAATAACTAACATAAAAATTCCCCAGCCTACACCTAATGATGTAAGAAAGGTGCGCAACTTATTCTTTTTAATAGTTGCAAATATTTCCTGCCAACTGTCTAAATCAAACATTTTTTATTCGCCAAATATTTTTGAAGTTCTCCATTTCGGTTTTCCAATCAGTCTTCGACAAACTCGGACTGACGTATAAGTAATAAATTTTCTGTTCAACGTGCAGCGTCATCCTGAGTTAGTCGAAGGAGTGCGCTGGCTTTGTTAACTTTTATTTGCTTTTTTATTTACTATTCGCTTCTTAATGCTTCAACGGGTTCTACTTTTGCTGCCTTCAATGCCGGAAAAAATCCAGCTAATGCTCCTGAAATAATAATTAATAATGTTGCTGAAATAGCTACATTAAAATCAACTTCCGGGTGTTGAAAGAAATCGCCTTCAACACCAGCCATGTTTATTAGTTGCAAAGCTCCGACACCTAAAATCAATCCTACATATCCGGCAATAGCCGTAATAAATATTGCTTCCTGAACAATTAATAAAACGATGGAAGATGGTGTTGCCCCAATTGCCTTACGCACACCAATTTCTTTTGTCCGCTCTTTTACAATGATCATCATAATGTTGCTTACACCTACCACACCCGCTATCAATGTAAAAACACCAATGATCCATATAAATATTTTTATCCCATCCAGCATATTCATGATGCGTACAAAATTATCTGACCAGTTTTCAACCCTTACTGCACTTAAATCCTGAGGATTAAAATTGTGTTTTGCTGCCAGCATTGACCTTACATTATTTACAATTGCTTCACTGTTATCGAGTCCACTTTTATCAATGCTAGACCAAATATTATCTACATTATTTTTTCCGTTGTATGCGCGTTGTGCGGTTGTTAATGGAATATAAATTCTGTTATTATCGCCATTTCCAGGGTCATTGAAAATGCCAACAACTTTGAATGGAATACCTCCTACATCAATAAATTTATTCAATGGATCTTCATCGTCTTTGAATAGTGCTTCTTTTACGGGGATACTGATGGAACAAACTTTTCTGTATTCAGTTATGTCAAACTGATTGATAAATCTGCCTTCAACAATTTGCGCATTTTCCAAGAAGCAATGATCAGGCATTACAGGACGAACGGTGAACGCTGCGTGTTCTTTTTTATAACTTAAAACATTAGATCCACGACCTCTATATGATGCGCTTGAATACTCAATATGATTTATTTTTTCTTTTATCGAATTGTAATCCTCATTTGTAAGTTGAATTGTTCTTCCTGGTTTTAAGCCATTATAAGGCATTGATGTTTCACCCGACTCAACATTTAAGCTATTCACGGCATCACTCATGAATTGTTTTTCGGCCCCATTTCTTAATCCTTTCCCAGCGCCTAGTAAGATAATAAGTACAAAAATTCCCCATGCCACACTAAATGCGGTAAGAAAGGTTCTCAGCTTATTTTTGCTGATGGTACCAAAAATTTCTTGCCATTTATCTATATCGAACATTTATTTGTTGTATCTCTTTTATTTTTTTCTAACAGTCTTCGATGGTTCGACAAAAGCTCACCACAGGCTTTCTCAGACTGACATGCATTTTAATGTTGTTGTTTTTTCACTGTGTGATGTCATGCTATTTTGTTGAAGGTTGCATTAGCAATATTTTTTTATTCATTAATTATTAAACCATCCTTTAAACGGATAATACGATCTGTCATGGCGCTAATGTCGTGCTCATGTGTAACAATCACAACAGTTATTCCTTGCTTATTTACTTCTTTAAAAATATCCATTACTTCGGATGATGTAGCTGAATCAAGTGCTCCAGTTGGTTCATCAGCAAAAATAACTTTTGGCTTTCCGATAAGCGCACGGGCAATAGCAACACGTTGTTTTTGTCCACCGCTCATTTCACTTGGTAAGTGATGCGCCCATTCTTTTAATCCTACTTTATCTAAATATTCTAATGCAATTTTATTTCTTTCTTTACGACTAACTTTTTGATAATAGAGTGGTAGTGCAACATTTTCTATCGCATTTTTAAAGGCAAGTAAATTGAAGGATTGAAAAACAAATCCCAAAAATTTATTTCGTAATTGTGCAGCTTTTGTTTGAGAAAGATTACGGATCAGAATATTATTCAAATGATATTCTCCTGAATCATAATTATCAAGAATCCCTAAAATGTTTAAGAGAGTTGATTTTCCTGAACCTGAAGAACCCATTATCGATACAAGTTCACCTTCTTTAATGTGCATGTCAATTCCTTTAAGAACGTCCATTCTGTTTTTACCAATGGCATATGATTTATGAACTTGATTTAAATGAATCATGATCTTCTATTAATTGTGAAGATAAAATTACAGTTTAAATTTGTTTTTGACTTACCGTTCGTGTAGTCATTTGGCCGTGTAGGGATTTTATTTGCCAAATTGAGATTCTGGAAGAGTTTAGATGCTTAATTTATTATTCAGCTGCAACAAAACCTTTCCACCCTTTCATGTAGGTAATAAATGATTCTCCCAATTCTTGTTTCCTTAAATGATCAACAGAATAGGGTGGTCTGATAGGTTGATAGTTTATATCTTTTGCTTTTGATGGCCAATCTGCATTTCCGATTGCTACTTTACCTAAAGCAACAAAATCAGCACCTAAGTTGATTGCTTTTTCAGCATCATTTCCAGTCCAAATTTCACCGGCAACAATTAATGGAATTGTAGAAGGAATTTTTTCTCTGAAATATTCAATAATGGTTTTTGTTCCACTCAAATATTTTTCTGGTTTTTTGAACGAATCCCATGGAGAAACATGGATGTAATCTGCACCATCATTTGCTAATAGTGACGATAATTCAAGACTTTCGTCAAAATCAATTCCCTTGAAAGTTCCTTTATCTTCAGGTGATAATCTTACTCCCAAAATAAAATCTTTTGGGAAAGCTGCGCGTGTTTCTTTTAAAATTGTTCTGATCAAACGTGCTCTATTTTCGAACGAACCTCCCCATTTATCTGAGCGATGATTAGTGAATGTACTTAAAAACTGATGCAATAAATATCCGTGCGCTCCATGTAATTCAACTCCATCAAATCCAGCTTTATAAGCTCGTTTTGCTGCAGAAACAAAATCAGAAATGACTTGGATTATTTCATTTTCACTTCCTTCACGAACTTCAATAGTTCCTTGCGGAGAATTCATAGAATGTGCACTGGCGCTCCAAGGTTGTTTACCTGTAACGTTTTCTGGACTTCTTGCTCCTCCATGAAAAATTTGAACGATGGCTAATGAGTTGTATTGTTTTATTCCTTTTGCCAAACGCGTTAACCCTTCAATATGTTTATCATCGTAAATCCCAAGTTCGCCATTCCAGCCTTTTCCTTCTTCGGATACATTGGCAGCGCATGTAATGATTATTCCAAATCCTTCTTTTGCTCTTCGTATTAGCCAATTGTATTCATCATCACCCAAAGTGCCGTCATCGTTACTTTGTCCGTTTGTCATTGGAGCCAAAGCAATGCGGTTGAATGTTGTTTTTCCGGATGATTGAAATGTATAACTTGAATAACTTTTCATTTGTTTTATCAATTAAAAGGAATTTATTAATACGATAAATTCGGCCCCAACCAACGTTCAGTTTCCTGTAATGTTAAGCCTTTTCTTTTTGCATAATCTTCTACCTGATCTTTCTGAATTTTACCAATTCCAAAATAATGTGATTGAGGATGAGCAATGTAAAATCCACTAACAGCAGCTGTAGGAACCATTGCCATGCTTTCTGTTAAAGTGATTCCAGTGTTCTTTTCTACATCCATCAACTTCCAAATCAGTGGTTTTTCTGTGTGATCTGGTTGTGCAGGATAACCTGGTGCCGGACGGATACCTGCATATTCTTCTTTGATTAACTCTTCTTTCGATAGATTTTCATTTTTAGAATATCCCCAGATTTCTGTTCTTACTTTTTTATGCATCAATTCTGCAAAAGCCTCGGCTAATCTATCTGCTAATGCTTTCAACATGATTGCAGAATAATCATCGTGATCTTTTTCGAATCGTACAATGTGTTTATCAATACCTGTTCCGGTTGTAAGAGCGAAGGTGCCAACATAGTCGGTAGTGGTAGGATTTACAAAATCAGATAGCGCAATGTTATATTGTCCGGCAGGTTTTTTTGTTTGCTGACGAAGCGTATGAAAAACAGTTTTTAATTTTGTTCTAGTTTCATCTTCAAAAACCTGAATATCATCACCTACGGCCTTTGCGGGGTAAATTCCAATAACTGCTTTTGCTTCCAACCATTTATCTTCGATGATTTGTTTCAACATTTTTTGAGCATCTGCAAATAATTTTTTTGCTTCTGTTCCGCGCTCTTTATCATCCAGAATTTTAGGATATGAACCTTTCATTTCCCAGCTATGAAAAAATGGTGTCCAGTCAATATATTCAGCAATTTCAGCTAAGGAATAATTATCAAAAACCTTTTTTCCTAAAATTAAAGGTTTTGTGATTTCTATTTTACTCCAATCAATTGGAAATTTATTTATGCGCGCTTCTTCAATAGAAATAAATTTATTCTGACTTTGATTGTTTTTATTTTGTTCGCGTACTCGTTCGTATTCAAGATTTATATTTTTCATAAATTCGCCACGCAACTCCTCTGAAATTAAGCTACTCGCTACAGGTACAGATTTACTTGCATCATTTACATGGACAACAGGACCTGAATAATTTTGTGCGATTTTAACTGCAGTATGGACTTTTGATGTTGTTGCGCCACCAATCAATAAAGGAATTTTAAATCCTAAACGTTCCATCTCTTTTGCCACATGAACCATTTCATCTAGTGATGGAGTAATCAATCCGCTCAAGCCAATGATATCTACATTATGTTTTTTTGCTTCTTCCAAAATTTTATCGCAAGAAACCATTACACCAATATCAATTATTTCATAATTATTGCATGCCAAAACAACACCAACAATATTTTTTCCGATATCATGGACATCACCTTTTACGGTTGCCATCAATATTTTTCCGGCATTCATTCTTCCATCACCAACAATACCTGCTAATTTATTTGCATCTTTTTCAGCTTGTAAAAATGGCTCCAGATAAGCAACGGCTTTTTTCATTACACGTGCACTTTTCACTACTTGTGGTAAAAACATTTTTCCGCACCCGAAAAGATCACCAACGATATTCATTCCGGCCATTAATGGTCCTTCAATAACATGAAGTGGTCTTCCTAATTTTATTCTTGCCTCTTCCGTATCAACATCAATATATTCTACCAGCCCTTTTACCAAAGCATGACTCAAACGCTCTTCAACTGTTCCTTTTCGCCATGCTTCATCTTTTTCTGTTTTCTCTTTTGTGATTCCTTTTAATGATTCAGCGTGTTCAACCAATCGTTCAGTAGCATCATCTCTTCTGTTCAGCAAAACATCTTCAACTAATTCCAATAAAGTTTTGTCAATATCGTCATACACTTGTAACTGAGATGGATTCACAATACCCATATCCATACCGTTTTTCACAGCATGGTATAAAAATGCACCGTGAATAGCTTCACGTACATGATCGTTTCCGCGAAAGGAAAAAGAAACATTACTTACACCACCACTTACTTTTGCATGAGGTAAATTTTCTTTGATCCATTTTGTTGCATTAAAAAAATCGAGCGCATTCAAACGATGCTCTTCCATTCCTGTTGCAACGGGAAAAATATTCGGATCGAAAATAATATCGGTTGCAGGAAAATGAACGTTATTTACTAAAATATCATAAGCGCGTTTACAAATATCTTTTCTGCGTTGCAATGTATCCGCTTGTCCTACTTCATCAAAAGCCATTACAATAACAGCTGCACCGTATTGTTTTACTTTATGTGCATACTCAATAAATTTTTCTTCACCTTCTTTTAAAGAGATGGAATTTACAATTGCTTTTCCTTGTACACATTTTAATCCGGCTTCAATCACGCTCCATTTTGATGAATCAATCATGATTGGAACTCGTGAAATATCAGGTTCAGAAGCAATAAGATTTAAAAA
>CAIXIP010000238.1 GCA_903919535.1 uncultured Bacteroidota bacterium
ATGTTCCATCATTGTTATCAATCCACTCAATATCATCACCAAGATTCCATCCAGCTTCTTTCATCATATCATCGGGCAACTGGAGATAAGTGTCCCCAGATTTATCATCATATTTCACGTCAAGTGTCCAACTACTCATCACCATCTCCCATCATCAAGCCAAATCCATTAATGGCAACTCTTATTTTTTTCATATTTAGTTTTATTTCTGCAAAGATAATTTGAAATTACTAGAATAGTAAAATAAAAATGCCCTCTTTCATAAAAATGAAAGAGGGCATTTGAATAAACTTTTTATACTCTTATTTTACAACAACAAATTTCGAAGTTGCATGAACAGCACTTCCATCAATACTTAAAAGATAAGTACCTTTTGAAAGTTCTGCAGTGTTGATCTCGATTTTTTGTTCCCCAGTATACAACAAACCTTCATTTATTGATTTTACTAATTTGCCTTGCAAGTTATATATGGAAATTATAACATTAGAATTTGAAGCTAAATTAAATGCAACTGTTCCATTTTCTGTCATCGGATTTGGATATATACTAATTCCTGTTCCTTGTTTTACTGAATTAGAATTTCCTGGATTGTTAATTCCAACAGTAACGACACCTTTGAATGTTTCACTTTTCCATGCACCACGACCGTGCGTTCCTGCATAAATTACATAAGGATTATTTACCTGAGTACCATCTAACCTTTGTTGACGAATTCTGAAAACTGGTGTATTTGGGAATTTTTGGCTAATTCCATTATCAACACTCCAAACTGGATTTGCAGCAGTAATATCTGACGTTGAATAAACTCCAAATTCTGTACCCACGATAACTCGTTTAGGATCATTTTTTTCAATCATAACAGAATATACCGGCATTGCTGGTAATTTTGTTCCTGCAGCAGTTCCTTGTTTTGAAGTAAAGTTTGATAAGCCTGTTGAGGCTGCACAAGTCGAAGCTGTTGAAGAATAATAGATATAAGCTGTATTTCCATAGTTTCCTAAAGAAACAGCTACTTTGTTTGCATCCACAGGATCAACTGAAAGACCTGTGATCCATCTTCCGAACGCTGCGATCTGAGTTTTTACTACCACACAACTAGGACTGGCAATATCACCAGTAACAGAATCTTTTATAGCTGCTAAATTACTGTATCGATACACATTACCTCCATCCGTTCCAACATATAAAATATCTCCGTCAGCCGACCATGCCAATTCTTCTGTTGTACCTGATAATGTTCCAATGTGAAACCAAGCTGGAATATTTGAAAAATCCAAGCCTCCTTTAGTCATATAAACATGACCTTGAAAACCAACAGCAAGTTTTGACTGGAATGGGTCGTAAACCATAGCTGTATCACTTGGATTTATTGCAATAGAAGTTGTGAAAACCAAAGGAGAAACATAAGCTGGTCTTGTAATACTAATATTAGAACCTGAAGCATATCTTACATAAAAACTTGCATTAACTGGTGCACCAAGTGCTGGAGCTGTAACAAAATAAAAATCATAATGACCTGTTACATAACTGATAGTATTTGAATTTGTTTGTGTCACGTCTACATTACCTGTAAGCACTCCTAAACCATTATCTTTAACTTTTTTCAATCCGGAAGACATCGTAACTGAATCAGGAACAAAAGTGGCAGATTGTTGAGGTAAAACCAAATTACCAACGAAATGTTTATTGACCCCATCTCCTGAACCTAAAATTTGAGAAACAGCTCCATTAATAAACATTACTGAATCAGGACTATTAGCTGCTGTTTTTGTTTCATACAAAGCAATAGGAGTTACAAATGATGCTCCAAGAGTAGCAGGATTTGTACTTAATTGATGAGCAATATTCCATGAATAAAAATCTGTTCCATCGCTACCTTTGCTTGCATGACGAGCAAGTGCTCCATAATAAACTGTAGAAAAAGATACTGCAGGATTTAAAAAAGAAATTTCACATTCAGCTCCATCGCCACCATCAACATGTTTAGCTGTTTTTGTAGTATTTCCGGTTCCGCTGATATATTGAGTTCCATTATCCTGTAAACCACCCATAACTCCAGTACCATTTACACCATCAGATTCAAAAGCAATCGAATATAATTGACTAACATTATAATTGTGATTTGATCGAACATAAATAGGTGTAGGACTAAAAGTAGGGTAAATATTAGCAGAACGGAAAATCCCTCCATCACATCCAATATACATGGTATTCGGACTTGTAGTGCTAAACTTTATTGTATGCACATCTGAATGCACATAATCTGGTCTTGGAATAGTAGTTAAATAATAAAATTCACTTTGAGTTGAAACCTCTTTCCATTGTCCAACTGATGGATTAGATGGAGTAGTTGCTGACCAGCCCCATAAAGATACACCACCAATAATAATGGATGTTTTAGAACTTGGAGCAACAGCTATTGCCATATCGTAATCTGCTTGCGGAGAAGATGCTGATCCAAAAGGTTCGAATTGTGCACTTCCGCCATTTCCAATCATTGTCCAGCTAACTCCTTTATCAATTGACTGATAAACTCCCTTCAGCAAACCTGAAGAATTTCCAACTACAGCGTATAAATAGTTTGGGTCAGAAGGAGCAAATGCAAATTCGGTTCTTCCAATACTAGCTGTAGGCAAACCTGCAGTTGAAGGAATTATTGTAAACGTTCCAGAAGCACCATTAGGCGAAATATAACCTCTACCACTAAGCGATGCGATAACTGTTCCATCACTAGCAACATCAACATCAGTTGTTCTACCAAAATTTGCAGCGCCATTAGTCAAAAGAATCGGATGTACCCAAGTAGTACCACCATCATCAGTCATTTGCAAACCATAACGAGTTGCTGCGTAAATTCTATTTGAATTGATTGGATCTGATGCCAAATTGTTTACGCCTAAAAATTTATTCGTCAAGCCATTTGACATTGAATTAGAAGTTGAAGGAATTGTAGAAGGTAATAAAGCAAATGTAGCACCATCATCTGATGATTTATAAATCCCACCACCTAGCATACCGCCTGGACCAACACCACCAGTACCACCACCTATTCCAATGCCATTGTAAAGATCTTCTCCTGTCCCTAAATATATATCACCATTTGCAGCTTGAGTAATGCAAGAAATAATAAGCATCGGCTGCTGATCAAAACCTGTTACATTTGACCAAGACACACCAGCATCAGTTGAAACCCAAAGTCCACCACCAACACTACCTGCAAAAATTTTATTTGAATTATATTTGTCAATTAATATGGCTCTTGTGCGTCCACCTACGTTGTCCGGTCCTAATTCGTTCCATTCCAATCCTAATGCTGCTGACATAGAACGGTTTTTCATCATTTGAGAAACCTCTTCTCTTGCTTTCAACACGTCAAGCTCGTCAACTTTTCCTGTTAATTGATTTTTTTGGATATTAAAAAGCCATTGAGCAGCACCAGCAGCACCTTGTTCATCTTCAATTTCCTCAGTCTCATTATTTGTTCTTAAATTAGTTTGGATGTTGTTTTTCAGATACATAGAAGCAGAAAACATTAACATTCCTGATAAAAATGCTGAACCTAAAAGTAATTTGTAATTTTTCATAGTATAAAATAGTTGTTTATTAGGGGACGATTCAAAAATACGAAAATAATAATTAATTGTAAAATTATTTGTTAATAAATATGTTTTTCTGCGTGGTAAGATGAACGAATTAGTGGACCACTTTCTATTATTCTAAAACCTTTTTCGATTCCCACTTGTTTGTATTTTTCAAAAATTTCTGGACGAACAAACTCTTTTACTGCCAGATGCTTTGGGCTAGGTTGTAGGTATTGTCCGATAGTCATTACATCACAACTTACTTGACGTAAATCGTCCATTGTTTCATAAACTTCATCTTCTGTTTCACCTAAACCAAGCATGATACCTGATTTAGTTTTTACACCAGCATCTTTAAGTCTTTTTAATAGTTCTAAACTCCTATCATATTTTGCCTGAATACGAACTTGTTTTGTAAGCCTGCGAACTGTTTCCAAATTATGAGAAACGATATCTGGGTTTACATCGATAATCTGTTGTAAATTCTCCCATTTTCCTTGAAAATCAGGAATAAGTGTTTCGAATTTCGTTTGCGGACTAGCTCTCCGAATTGCATTTATTGTTTCAACCCAAATCCCTGCACCACCATCTTTTAAGTCATCGCGATCAACCGAAGTAATCACACAATGCTTTAAATTCATCAAACGAACAGATTCTGCTATACGCTCAGGCTCAAGTTTATCAACCGGCAGGGGCATTCCTGTTGCAACATTACAAAACCCGCATGACCGAGTACAAATATTACCTAGAATCATGAATGTTGCTGTGCCTGCACCCCAGCATTCGCCCATATTTGGACAATTTCCACTTTCACAAATAGTATGCAATTTATGCGAAGCAACAATTTGACGAACTTGTGCGTACTCTTTTCCTATTGGGAGCTTAACCCTTAGCCAATCAGGTTTGCGAATCATTTTGCGCTCTGAAGTAAATTCAATTTTCTTTTCTGACATCCTCAATAATCAAACCAAAATTTTAAAACCATTTTTTTCCCCAAACAAATTTGATATATAAAGAGACCAAGACTTCTTGTTTCTTATTATGAGCCATCATTGGGATTGCGTAAGGATATATATCAACAACAGCGCCTGTTTCTATTGCTTTTATTCCATTAAATCGATCAGCATATTCAAAACTCAAAGCTAATTTCGCATATGCGGCAGGATATATTTTTGTTTTGTCCATCCCTTTAAAAAAAGATGCTTTCCCTAATACATTATCAATTGTATCATTATATGATCCAGGAACATATCTTTCTGTTGTAATAATAGGCATTCCGCTATATGCATCTGTATGGTGCACTTCTAGATAAACAGGTTTTGCAAAAGCTAATGTTGCACCTAAAAAATAAGAGCAGCGAATTTCTACACTTTTTTTATCACTTTTCTGATAAATCACATTTTGATAACCAACACCTGAACGAATAAGTAAAACAGAATTTAATTTTCCATATATATAACCTTTAGCATTGGGAGCATTTTGGTTAACACTTTTTATTTCCTTAGGATGTTTGAAATTTTGTGCCTCTATTTCAAACATTCGTTTACGCATGCCTGTAACATGCTGTCCTCGTCTGTATGCCAACCCAAAGCCGCCAGCAGAATGAGCGAAAATTCCAAAACTGGCTTCGTTTCTATATAAAACATTTACATCCTCACCACTTTGCAAACGCGTTAAATCATCTTTTAATTCTTGCGCTCCGAGCCCTAAACTAAAAATTGCGAGAAAAATAAAAATGAAACATTTTTTAAACATTACCTATTACATTTGTACCTACAAATATATTAATTATAACGCACTTTTAAAAAAAATACTTTATGAAAACTTCTAAAATTATTTACACTGGAAATCTTAGCACAGAGGCTGTTCACTTGCAATCGGGGAGCAACATTACTACGGATGCTCCGTTAGATAATAACGGAAAAGGGCAAGCCTTTTCTCCAACAGACCTTTTAGCTACATCATTAGGTTGTTGCATGTTAACTGTAATGGGAATTGTAGCACAACGACATTCAATAAATATGGATGGTACACAAATTGAGATTACAAAAGTAATGGAATCAAACCCAAGACGAGTAAGTGAAATCATTGTTGAGTTTTCGTTTCCTAAAAACAATTATTCAGAAAAGGATAAACAATTACTAGAACACACAGCTCATACTTGTCCTGTAGCTAAAAGTTTAAGCTCTGAATTAAAACAAACCGTAATTTTTAATTATTGATTTTTTGTTGACGAAACAATATCATCAGCATTGATATCAGAATGGGAAGTCGAATAAATACACTTCCCATTTTTTATTACTAATACTTGAGGTGATTGGTGTTCAATAGAATAATAATCCGCAATTTTCATCGACAATAGACGATTATTTAAAAGATCTAAGTAGAATGCAGGAAAGGTTTCATTTGAAAGTTTCCAATTTCGCTCCAACCTGTTTAGAGCGGCTGAACTTATGGAACAACGAGTGCTATGTTTAAATAGCAATACACCCATAAGCTGAGGGTCGAAAGATTGTTGATTTATTTCTTCCAACTGATCCTCAGAAGAAAGATGTAACCATTCCATAAAAAAATTATTAGATTGATTTGCCAGTTTTTACCACTTCTACTTTAGAATAGGCTTGACAATGAGTTGAAGAAGTTTTACAAGAACTTAAAACTGAAAGACAAAAAACAAAAAGAGATAACACGATAAATATTTTTTTCATCGAAAATAAGAATAAAAGATTAAGATTAAATTGATTTTTCAGTTTTATCGGTATGAGATTTTTCGGTGTCTATTTTATTGATTTTCCCATAAGCAGCACAACGCTCATGACTTCTACAAGAAGTGATGAAGGCACTTACAAAAAGAACAGATACAACAATTACAAAAAACTTTTTCATGTGAGTTAGAGTAAGATTGTTTTTAAATAGATAATCTCGTTTAGAATGGCAAAGTTAGGACAATTATGCAATTATGCAAACCTATTAGAAAATATTTTTTTCACTTTTATAATAATCTATACGAATCCTTGTACTTTTATCGAATATATTTATTTTATGAACTCATCAAGCGTTAGTATCCATCCAAGCTGGAAGGAAGTATTAAAGACAGAATTCTCTTCCCTATATTTCCAAAATCTTAAACAGTTTCTTGTTGATGAGAAAGAAAAATACACTGTATTTCCTGCAGGAAGTATGATATTTTCAGCTTTCAACCACACCCCTTTTGAAAGGGTTAAGGTTGTTATTATCGGACAAGACCCTTATCATGGACCTGGACAAGCCAACGGATTATCCTTTTCTGTGAGTAATGGGGTTTCAAACCCTCCTTCTCTTAAAAATATTTTCAAGGAATTAAATTCAGATTTAGGGATTCCTATTCCTCAATCCGGAAATCTAGAGCCTTGGGCAGATCAAGGCATTTTATTATTAAATGCTACTTTAACTGTAAGAGCAAATACTCCTGGATCGCATCAAAAGAAAGGATGGGAAAAATTTACAGATGCCGTTATAAAAAACATTTCAGACAACAAGCAAGGCGTAGTTTTTTTATTGTGGGGAAATTATGCACAAACAAAAGAAGCATTAATAGACAATAAAAAACATTTTATATTAAAGGCGGCTCATCCATCACCACTGGCTCGGGGAGCATTTTTTGGATGTAAGCATTTTTCAAAAACGAACAAACTATTAGAACATCAAGGAATCCAACCAATCGACTGGCGAATAGAAAAAACAGAAAAGCCCGCAGTTCATTAGAACTGACGAGCTATTCCCCCAACAAAAATATTATTTTTTGATTATTTTCTCTACATATTTAAAATCTGCAGAACTAACTTCAACAAAATAAACTCCTGATTCTAATTCAGAGATCAAAAAAGTATGTGATAGGTCCATATTGGCTTTGGCAGCCATTTTATTTTCAAAGATCACCTGCCCAACTATATTTACAAAACGCACACTCACCTGTTCATCAGATTTTACAGAAAAATTTACTGTTACATCATTTGTTGCAGGATTAGGGTAAATCCTCAATCCATTAGTAATAGAATTGACCATAATTCCTGTAGCCGATATGCTAATAGAGTTTGAAGCATAAGGACAAGTATTAAAATAAGTAACCTGAACGTAATATATACCAGGTTGGGTAGTCGTATAATTCTGAGATGTCGCCCCTGCTATCTGACTTCCATTAAAATACCATTGATAGGAAGTGGCAGTAGTAGAATGTAATACAGCACCAGCTTGGTTAATTACCGGATTTGATATTGTACACGATTGATTATGTGTAATGCGATTTGAAACAGTTAAAGAATCATTGAATACATTCCATGAATTGCAATTGTCTTTGAGATAATAATCAAACCATAAACTTAAAAAATCAGAAACTACATCTTGCTGATTCGTAGCTGAAATAGTTGCGCTCGGAGAGCATGTAAATTCACCAAGGGTACACAATCCAGGTGAAGCAGCAAACTGACAATGAGATCCACCTTTGATGCTTATAAAAGCTTTACATACAGAAGCGAGAGAATCATACATCTTCACCTGATTTGCTGGAGGTGGCGCTACACAATCATTAGCTGCAGAAAACACCAAAGTAGGAACAGTTACATTTTGACCAGCAGTAATGGATGATGGTGTCGTATTTGCAGCTGCAAAACTTACCATAGTTGTTATTGTTGAATTATTTTTTGCTGCTAAAAACGAACATCCTCCACCCATAGAATGACCCATAATTGCCGACTTAGAATTCACATGATTATAAAACAAAGATGAAGCATTTGTTGCACTTTCTGATTTTATTTTTGTTACCAGAAATGCAAGATCTGCTGCGAAATCAGCATGATTTGTTGAGGTTCCTGTTTGCGTATTTGCAAAAGCAACAATATATCCTTGAGGAACCAAGTTATTCCAAATATTAGAATAAGCACTATATGACATAGAGAACCCATGTCCGAAAACAATTATCGGAAAGGAGCCTGCTGCAAAAGGAGCACTCGCACCTGCGGATGTTGCCGGATAATAAATATATGTTGGTATGCTACTCCCCGACCTTGCAGGATCTGAAAAGGTAATATTTGCGGTACCGATCTGATAAACAGCCTGCGCTTTTATAATAATAGTCAATAAAAATAGCACCGTGAAAATTGTATTTAATTTTTTCATTTTATTTATGGGGTTAATTTAAAACAAATTTAAGTTTGAATATCGATTGTTAAAAGTCTTCCTTCAATAAATTAATCAGACGACATTTCACACACAAATGCACTTACATATGCTCAAAAAGCCTGATATACTTGCCTGTAGTTTCGATTTTTAAAACTCACTACAACTCAAAAATCAGAAAAAGGATTTTTTGTTACAATAATTTTAAATACATTAGAGCAGAAATAAATATAATGCTAAGCATCCAAAAAGTAATATTATTGCTTGATAATTTTCATTTTAATGAATTCAAAAATCATTTGAAATCAAGCAATGCAGAATTATCTTTTAAGCTTGTTACACAAATCCGCAAGGATGACTGGAACCAAAAAGAATCTGATGCGTTATGTAAATCCGTTTATGGAACAAACGATGAAAAATGCAAAAAAAAGTTTTTCCAGTTAGTCCATTATACATTCCGGTTAACCTCCTATTTAAGCAGAAACTACCCATCATATCTAACACATAATATTTCCATCATTGAACAATCAGTAAACAATGGTGAGTTAAAAAAAGCGAATGATACGGCTGAGATCTTATTGGATATTTCTGAAAAAGTAGAAGATTTTCCGACAGCGATTGCTGTTTTAAAATATTTTGCTCAACAATCCTTTATCACTGAAAATAAAAATAGCGCCATCAAATACCACGAGCGTATCAGTGAATTATTAAAGAATGAACATATCACCAACCAGATCTATTTATATATGCGCAAGAACCTTAATTTTAAGGGAAAAAGCGAGCTTTCAAATAAAGAAATGGAAGAGCATCTGCGTTTCTATGATATGTACAGGAACCACAAATCATGGAGTATTCAGATGCTAAGCAGGTTCGCGTATTGTCATACTTTGAATTATTTAAATGACGACCGCTTTTATAGTAAAGAAGTTTTCGAAGAGATTTTGAGCTTGCTTGACGATCTGGAGAAAAACTGTTTTGTAATTTTTTCGTTTTCAGATGATATTCAATTGAATATTGACTATTTAAAATTAAAACATCTTATCAGCTCTTTGAAAAATGACGAATTACAGAAAGAGGCTGCCTTTTTAATCAAACAACGTGAGCCTCTTCGCTTTTGGAAAAACTATGTGAATACTCCTGAAATAATTTATTTAAGTATTCAGGCAAGTTATTTCATTTCAAATTACGGCTTTGGTTATCGTAAAGATTACAATGAAAACTTACCAAAAGATATAAAATCGCAAATCGCATATTATAAAATAAAGTGTGAAGAAATAATTGCGAAACCTATCTGGAACGAGGGTCTATACGTTCGTTTTATAAATCTGAATAACATTTATTGTTTCTTCTTAATTCTTGGAACAAAAGAAGAAATAAAGCAGGCGATAGAAAAACTAGAATACCTATTAGTTAACTTCCAACAAATTGCTTTTCAGCGACTTTATGATTCATTATTTGCTGCATTGATCTTTGGTTATTTCTTTTTAAATGATCACGAAGGTGTACAGGAATGTTATAAACGTTATGAAAAACTAACAGCAGGAACCAGCAAAAACGTTGAAAATGATCTAACCATTAAATCGATATATTACACTTCACAATGGTTGAGCACACACCGTAAACAGTACACGGAAAAATTACAAACCGTCTTGAAAAAAACTCATGAAAATGAAAATCTAAAACAAGTTCAAAGATTGATCGATGATATGGTAGATTATTTTGAAATTCCGATAAAGTAATTTAAACACTAAGTTTTTATAATATAATTAAGAGGCTTCCGATTCGGAAGCCTTTTTAAATTTATCTGTAAATTCGCAATATATATGTCGAGCAATTTTTTAAATACACCCATTGAATATCTTAAAAGCGTTGGCCCGCAGAAGGCTGAGTTGCTGAAAAAAGAATTGCGTATTTTTAAATATTCCGATTTACTTACCTATTACCCTTTCAGATATGTTGACCGAACAAAATTTTATAAAGTAAAAGACATCAATGAGGATCTGCCTTATGTTCAGTTGCGTGGAAAGATTTCTTATACCGAAATGGTAGGTGCAAAAAGAACACAACGATTTGTTGCAACATTTTTTGATGAAACAGGGAAACTTGAATTAGTTTGGTTTCAAGGAGCAAAATGGATTTCTGAAAAAATAAAACCTCATGTAATAAATGAATATATTATTTTTGGGAAACCAAATGTATTCAATGGAAAGTATAACATTGCTCACCCTGAAATAGAATTGGTAAGTGAGGACAACACAACTTTCGCAAGTGCATTGCAAGCGATTTACAATAGCACTGACAAATTAAAAACAAGGAGCCTTGACACAAAAGGAATTTCACGCTTGCAAAAAGCCTTGGTGTCATTAATTAAAAACAATATTCCTGAAACACTTTCAACCACAATAAAAGACCGATTTCAATTAATTTCAAAAGAGGATGCAATTAAACAAATTCATTTCCCTCAAAACCCTGAAACGCTTAAGAAAGCAGAATTTCGTTTAAAATTTGAAGAATTATTTTTTATTCAACTCAAGCTTTTAAAACAAAAAGGCTTGCGTGAAAAAATATTCAGAGGTTTTATTTTTTCAAAAGTTGGCGATTTTTTCAACACCTTTTATAACAAGTATTTACCCTTTGAATTAACCAATGCGCAAAAAAGAGTGATAAAGGAAATCCGTTTGGATATGGGAAGCGGAAAACAAATGAATCGTTTATTACAAGGCGATGTTGGAAGCGGAAAAACTTTAGTTGCATTAATGAATATGTTAATAGCCTTGGATAATGGATTTCAAGCTTGTTTGATGGCGCCAACCGAAATACTTGCAAACCAACATTATGATACAATTTCCGAATTATTAAAACCGCTAAACATTAATGTTGGATTACTTACCGGTTCAAAAAAAACAAAAGAACGAAGAGTCATTCACGAACAATTACAAAGTGGCGAAATGCAAATACTAATTGGCACCCACGCTTTGTTAGAAGATGTTGTTCAATTCAAAAATATCGGTTTTGTGGTGATTGATGAACAGCACCGATTTGGTGTTGCACAACGAGCAAAAATGTGGAATAAAAATTCACAGTCGCCACATGTATTGATCATGAGTGCCACTCCTATTCCTCGAACATTAGCAATGACGCTTTATGGCGACTTAGATGTAAGTGTAATTGATGAATTACCTCCTGGCAGAAAACCTATTCAAACAATTCATCGTTTTGATAATCATCGCGACAGAGTTTTTGGTTTTATGCGTGAACAAATCGCATTAGGCCGACAAATTTATATAGTATATCCACTGATAAAAGAATCTGAAAAAATGGATTACAAAGATCTGATGGATGGTTACGAAAGTATTGTCAGAGCTTTCCCTCAACCAAAATATCAAGTATGTATGGTTCATGGACAATTAAAAGCAGATGCAAAAGAGTATGAAATGCAGCGATTTGTAAAACACCAAACACAGATTATGGTTGCAACAACAGTTATTGAAGTTGGAGTTAATGTTCCGAATGCAAGTGTAATGATAATTGAAAGTGCGGAACGATTTGGGTTATCACAATTACATCAATTACGTGGACGTGTGGGAAGAGGTGCTGAGCAATCGTATTGCATTTTAATGACCTCACATAAACTAAGCAGCGATGGAAAATTGCGAATGGAAACAATGTGCAGAACGAATGATGGATTTGAAATTGCCGATGTTGATTTGAAATTACGCGGTCCGGGTGATATGGCAGGCACCATGCAAAGCGGAGTGTTGGATCTGAATATTGCTGATCTTGCTAAAGATTCACAAATATTGCATGCCGCGCGTAATATGGTAATTGAACTATTATCCGAAGATTCGAATCTTGAAAAGCCAGAAAATTCTGCTATTGCTTATCAGTATTCTATGATGAATAGCAATCGAACTAATTGGAGTAGGATATCTTAAAGAAATTACTCGGCAGTAGAAACAGAATACAATAATTTTTTCCGAAGAGCAATTTGAGTTTTAGTCGCATTAGGGTTTTCTTCCAAAATCATTTTTCTTTCATTCAGATCTTTGTATGGTATTGCCTCTACTTCAATTACTTCACCGTTACGTGAGTATTTTATTTTTACAGGCAACTGATCCTTAATCGTAAAAAGTGGCCCAAGCACAACAGTATAATTTTGCAATGTAATAACCCTATCATTTACCGTAAGAAGATTATCGTCATCTTTTAATTTAAAAGAATTAGAACCTTCGGTATTTGATATTTTAAATTTGGCTTCTGTTTCACTAAAAGTCAAACCAAATTTACCGAATGTTAAAATAGTATCTTGTTTTACGTCATAATAATTCAAGCCTATTTTTTCCAGATATTCTTTATAAGGCAAATGTTTATTGCCTATTACATAATCATTAAAATATGTGCGTATTTCAGGATATGAAAATGCAACAATATCATTAATTAAATCATCGTCATTAAAAGGTCTTTCCGGGCCGTATTTATCTTTTAATTTCATCATAAGGTCACGCAAACTCAACTTACCATCACTTAATTCATTTAAACGAATATCCAGTAAAAGCCCAATCAATGCACCTTTTTGATATACATTATTATACATCCCTTTGTATTCCTTTTCCAGAATATATTTACTCATTTGAGTAAATGAAACATCTGAATAATTAGATGCTTCCTGTATTTTCGACTCCATTTCACTTAAAAAATCAGGGTAAGCCATCAACGAATCACGCACCTGAACAAGCACAGAAAAATACTCTGTTACGCCTTCGTACATCCATAAATGTTGCGACATCTTTGGATATAAAAAATCAAAATTTGCAATTTCAAAACTATGCATATTCAATGGAGTGAGAATATGTAAAAATTCGTGAGAAACCACTCCAAGTATCATTGCTTTAAATGATTTCTCATTAGGTAATTCAGGTAAAAAATAAAATGAGCCATAGGAATGTTCCAATGCACCATAACCTCCAAATTGTGTAATATTAGACTTTTCATTGGCAGGGAAATACATTAAGAATTGATAATGGTCAACCGGCATTTTAACAAAAAACTTGGTAAGTGAATGTGCAATAGGTTTTAAGTATTCACGAATCTGTGAAGCCGAAACAGCATGTGTTTCAGAAAATATAGCGATATTAATAAGCGTTCCACCAGAAATAAAACTTGCCGTATCCGGAATTGAATAAAGAATTGGATTGTCAACAAGATTAACATAGTTGGAAGCAAAATAAATGTCACTGGATTTAGACAATGTTTCTTTTTTCAAAGATGTTGCACCAAAAAAATTATCAGGTTTTGAAAAAGAAATTTCATATGGTAACATTTCATATCCTTGCAAATAACCATAAAACCCTTCATGGTTAATTACAAAACTTTTCCCTTCATTAATATTTGTTCCACCTGGCTGAAAAATGTAATTGTATTCCTCATCACTCATTCCTTCTTTTTTTTCGGCATCCCATGTATCATCAACCATATATTCAATACGACCCAGGGTTCTACTTTTATCCTTCGACAGAGAAATGGTCCATGTGTTTTTTTCTGAATGAGTCACACTTAATTTTTTGCCTTTCGTAGAATATGCTTTGAAAGAAGATATAAAACGTCCATAATTTTTTTGAGAATATGAACCCGGAATAACATCCGGCATCACATAAATTATTTCCTCAGAAGTAATTTGTGGTGTTAGAATCACCACTTTTACTTTATCATTTTTTACGTGATTTAGGTCAACTGATATTGAATATTTATTTTGAGAAAATAAAAAAACCGGAATAAAAAACAATACGAAATAAACTGAACACTTTTTACACATACAATTATTTTTAGGCTATGTCATTCCTCCCAAAGATCAAAAGGGAAGCAATTATTTTTTCAAAAAATTTGCAATGTTTTTTTCTACTCTATCCAAGACATTTGAAACATCTGACTTCACAAATTTTTCACCAACAATATTTTCGTATAACTCAATGTAACGCTCAGAAATTGATTTGATTATTTCGGGAGTCATCTCAGGAACTTTTTGTCCGTCTTTCCCTTGAAAACCATTAGCCATTAACCATTCACGAACAAACTCTTTCGACAATTGCTTTTGTGCTTCGCCTTTTTTCTGACGCTCTTCATAACCTTCTTTGTAAAAATAACGGGACGAATCAGGAGTATGAATTTCATCAATCAAATAAATTTTACCATCTTTTTTTCCGAATTCATATTTTGTATCTACTAATATCAAGCCCATTTTTGCAGCTATTTCTGTTCCACGTTGAAAAATTGCACGAGCATATTTTTCCAACTGTTCATATTCTTCTTTCGCCACAATTCCTTTTGAAATTATATCTTCTCTAGAAATATCCTCATCATGACCAACAGATGCTTTTGTTGTAGGAGTTATTATCGGCTCAGGAAACTTATCATTCTCTTTCATTCCTTCAGGCATTGTAACACCACACAAAATACGCTTCCCGGCTTTATATTCGCGCCAAGCATGACCTGATAAATAACCTCGAATAACCATTTCCACTTTAAATGGTTCACACAAATGACCAACAGTAACCATTGGATCAATTACGGCAATAACCCAATTAGGAAGAATATCTTCTGTAGCTTTCAAAAACTTGGAAGCAATTTGATTCAGCACCTGACCTTTATATGGAATACCTTCTGGCAACACCACATCAAAAGCTGAAATTCGGTCGCTCACTATCATAACAAGCATTTTATCATCGATGTTATATACATCACGGACTTTTCCTTTGTAAAAACTTTTTTGTTTCGGAAAATTAAAATTGGTTTCTGTAATCGCTTCCATTTTTTTATTTAATGATTTTAATAACTATATTTTTTTATTAATATTTCAATTTCACAATCTCGGTAAAAGCTTCGGCCAAAAGTCTTCGATAAACTCAGACTGACCGTACGCTGGCCATATTGAGTTTGTCGAAATATGCGCGCAATACTTTCTTACTCTACTTTTAACTTTTTATTTTATCATACACACTCACAATTTTCTTCACCAGCTTATGACGGATAATATCATTTCCATCAAGCATAATAAAATCAATCCCCTCAATTTTATCTAATAATTTTATTGCCTGAGGCAATCCTGAAGGTTGATGTTTTGGTAAATCAATTTGTGTGATATCTCCGGTAATCAAAAATTTTGCTGAAGAGCCCATACGAGTCAAAAACATTTTCAATTGACCTTCGGTTGCATTTTGTGCTTCATCCAAAATAACAAATGCATTATCCAACGTACGGCCTCGCATAAATGCAAGCGGAGCAATTTGAATTACTCTGTTCTCAAGATAATATGAAAGCTTTTCGGCAGGAATCATATCGCCTAAAGCATCATACAATGGTTGCAAATATGGATCTAATTTCTCTTTTAAATCACCTGGGAGGAAGCCCAAATTTTCTCCTGCTTCTACTGCAGGCCGAGTAAGAATTATTTTTTTTACTTCTCTGTTACGCAATGCACGAACCGCCAAAGCAACTGCGGTATAAGTTTTTCCTGTTCCGGCCGGACCAACAGCAAACACCATATCATTTTTGGCAATACTCTCAACAATCTTTCTTTGATTTTCGGTGCGAGCCTTTATTATCAACCCACTGGTACCGAAAACTAACACATCATCACCAGTAGATATTTCATTTGTTCCATCTCTTTTTACTGAACCACCCAAAATTTGTTCAATGGCATTTTCGGTTAAATTTCCATACCGATTGAAATAGGCCGTGAGAATATTCAAAACCATTTCTAATTGATTTACCTCTTCATCTTCGCCAATAGCTTTAATGACTTCACCACGTGCAACAATTTTTAAATTTGGGAAACGTTTTTTGATCAACTCTAGTTTAGAGTCGTTCACACCATATAGATCAATAGGTGCAATATCTTCTAGTATAATTCGCTTTTCACTCAATTTACTCTTCGTGTTTTTACCCACTTCACATGCTTATGTATTTACATAAACGCACCAATAAAAACTCTTTATTTAATTATTATTTTCTGAAAGCACGAAAATAACATATTTTTGCCTATTCATTGGCTAAAACTGAGTTTTAAAAAATCACAATTTACTAACAAATGGCAATCATTACGCTTACCACAGATTTGGGTTTAAAAGACCATTATGTGAGTGCCATAAAAGGCGCCATTTTAAGCCGTTTGCCGGAAGCCAAAATCATTGACATTTCGCATCAAATTCCCACTTATAACATCCTTGATGCCGCTTATATTTTAAAAAATGCTTATCCGAATTTCCCGAAAGGAAGTATTCATATTATCGGAGTGAAAGACGAGCATCTGGATGAACAGACAAACCTTTCGCAATATGTAATTGTTTTAGCTGATGGCCATTTTTTTATCGGCACTAATAATGGGATATTTTCACTTTTATTGGATAATCCACCCGAAAAGATTTTTGAAATTAATGTCACAGAAAACCTTGTTTCTCCATTTGCAACGCGTGACATTTTAACAAAAGCTGCCTGCCATTTAGCTAATGGTGGAACAATTGAAGAAATTGCCAAACCAAAAACTGAACTATTGGAACGTATGCCTTTCCGTGCTGCATCCATGGAAGATATGATTCGCGGCTCTGTTGTCTATATCGATTCGTATGGCAACGTGATTACCAATATCCATAAAACATTATTTGATCAAATAGGAAAAAACCGAGGCTTAATAATTGAGCTAAAAAGCACTGAAATTACTCGCCTGAGTAAGCTTTACAGCGATGTACCTGATGGCGAAGTATTAGCGTTATTTAATTCATCCGATTTTCTTGAAATTGCAATAAATATTGGCAGAGCGAACGAATTACTTTACATGAAAATTAATGACACAATAACTGTTCGATTTCAATGATACGAATTGTAAAAATGACCTTTGATCCTGAAAAGGTAAATGAATTTCTTGAAGTTTTTAATTCTTCCAAACATTTGATTCGCGCAATGGAAGGATGCAATCGTTTAGAATTATTGAATGATATTAATTCGCCAAATATATTTTTCACATACAGCTATTGGAATTCAGAAAATGACCTGAACAATTATCGCAATTCTGAATTATTTGCAAAAGTTTGGAGCAAGACAAAAATTCTATTTGTCGCTAAAGCGGAGGCTTGGAGCGTGGAACAGAAAGCTGTTTTGGAGTAAATTTTTAAATTGCATTAAGTTTTACTGCTCACATCGAAGCAAAAACGATAATAAAGTGACACTGTTTTCGTTAAGAGAAACATCAGCATTTTTTAAAACATGAAACGAATCATTCTCTTTTTTTTAACTATTCTTTCTGTATCATCAATTTACTCGCAACAAAATAAAATTGACATTGGACTTGAAGGTAGTCCTAGCGTTACTTATCTGCGTGGCAATAATTTTGCTAAAGACAATCACTATCCATACATTGGTTTTTCAGGTGGTCTGTTTTTTCAATACGACTTTCAAAAAACATTTTCCCTGAGAACAAATATTGCTTTTGAACGAAAAGGTTCGTTAACAGATATAATAATAACTGACAAAAATGGAGTTCCAATTGGTCAGTTTGCACCACCCAATAATTTTGATTATTTAACTCTTCCCATTCTTCTTCGTGCAACTTTAGGTAGAAAAGTTAAATACTTTGTTAATGCAGGCGCCTTTTCAGGATATTTAATAAAACAAACTATTGTTTTAAAAAATTCAGAACCAATCCCTTCAATGCCAAACATTGATAAAACTAAACTTTACAAACGATTTGATTTCGGAATTACAGCAGGGTTTGGAATGTTGATCCCAATCAAAAAATCATTTGCAATTTCTTTTGAAATAAGAAATAACTTAGGACTGATAAATGTGTTGAAACATCCAAATATCAAAAATGAAGCAATAAAAACAAACTCAACAAATTTATTAATTGGTTTTACTTATAAATTGGATTCACAAAAGAGAACTAATAATTAAATCCCTTCACTCAACTCCAACCAACGCAATGATTTTTCATCTAATTCAGAAATAATTTTTTCGATTTTACTACTCCACTCAATTATATCTTCGTGCTTGTCGCTGCCTGCGTTAAGTAATTCAGTGGTTTTCATTTTTTCTGCTTCAAGTGTCGCAATATCTTTTTCTAATTGTTCGAACTCAAATTTTTCTTTGAAGCTTAGTTTCTTTTTGGAAGGAGCAGAGTTCTGGGACAAACTCTGGGTGACATCCTCTTTTATTGGTTCAGCTAAAATACCTGAAATTTTATTTCCGTTTTCTTCTTTACGTAGAATCTTATCTTCCGATTCTTTTTTATCGCGGTATTCAGTATAATTTCCAGGAAAATCACGAACTACGCCTTCACCTTCAAATACAAATAAATGGTCTACCATTTTATCCATAAAATAACGATCATGTGTTACGATCAAAACACATCCTTGGAAGTTTGTTAAGAAATCTTCTAAAACACTTAAAGTAACAATATCTAAATCGTTAGTAGGCTCATCGAGAATTAAAAAATTAGGATTTTTTATCAGGATGGTCATTAAATACAATCTTCGTCTTTCGCCCCCACTTAACTTCGAAACATAACCATATTGCACATCAGGTGGAAATAAAAATTTGGTCAACAATCCTGATGCAGAAAGCTTGGAACCATCCGCCAAGGGAATAAATTCTGCAATATCTTTCACTACTTCAATAACACGTTTATCCTCATTTAATTGTAAGCCTTCCTGTGAATAATAACCAAATATTATTGTTTCACCGCTTTGTATCTTTCCTGCATCGGGCATTTCCAAGCCCATGATCATATTTAAAAAAGTGGACTTCCCTACTCCATTCTTCCCGATAACACCAATTTTTTCACCTTTTTTGAATATGTATGAAAAATCATTTACGATTTTTGTTTCACCAAAAGCTTTTTTGATTTTAATAAACTCAAGGATCTTTCCTCCAATTCGCGACATTTTTACACCCAACTCCAACTTCTCCTCTTTTTGTCCGCTAAATGCTTTTTCTTTCGTTTCATAAAAAGAATCTACACGATATTTTGCTTTTGTACCACGAGCCCTCGGCATTTTACGAACCCATTCCAATTCTCTACGATATAAATTTTTTGCCTTATCAATCTCACTACTTTCCATTGCTTCACGCTCAGCCTTCTTCTCCACAAAATATTGAAAATTGCCTTTGTAGTGAAAAAGTTTTCCGTTATCGATTTCTATAATTTCATTACAAACACTATCTAAAAAATAACGATCATGGGTAACAAGTAACAATGTTAAATCACGCGACACTAAATAGTTTTCAAGCCACTCTATCATTTCTACATCAAGGTGATTGGTAGGCTCATCAAGAATCAACAAATCGGGTTCATTAATCAACACTTTTGCCAAAGCAACACGCTTCTTTTGTCCTCCCGAAAGCATTGAAATTTCCTTATCCAAAAAGGCAATCTTCAACCGTTGCAATATCTCATGAATCTTTGCTTCAAAATCCCATGCTTCCAACTTATCCATCATCGCACTGCATTTTTCAAGCTGCTCTGACGTTTTATCGTTATAATCTAGCTCGAATGCCGTAAGAGCCGATTCATAATCACGAACAGCATTTAATAATGGGTTATTTGTATTGTATATGGATTCAATTACCGTTTTGCTTTCATCAAAAATAGGATTCTGATCAAGATAAGTTACAACAATTTCCTTGCGAAAAGTTATGCTTCCACTGTCAGCAATCTCTTTACCCATAATAGTTTTCAGCAACGTGGATTTCCCTGCACCATTTTTAGCAATTAAACCAGTACGTTGGCCCTGATTAAGCCCAAAACTGATATTGTCGAACAAACGCTTTTCTCCGTAGGACTTTGAAAGAGATTCAATAGATAAATAATTCACTTTATAGATTTTAAATTTTAGCGCGCGAAGGTACGAAAAAAAACAGCCTTTTCTCAATGAAAAAGAGCATGTAAATCTTGCCATCTTGTCAGTTTTAATGCAATGGCATATCATTTGAAATCAATTGTCGTCAAAATAATTTACTTAAACCCTAAAATCTAAATACGATGCAAACCGGAAAAATAAATGTTCAAACAGAAAACATTTTCCCGATCATTAAAAAATTCTTGTACAGCGATCACGAAATATTTTTGCGTGAGCTAGTTTCAAATGCTGTTGATGCCACCCAAAAATTAAAAACTCTTTCATCAATTGGTGAAGCCAAAGGTGATTTGGGAGATATAAAAATTGAAGTGGTAATTGATAATAAGAAAAAAACACTTACCATCAAGGACAGAGGTATTGGTATGACCGCTGAAGAAATTGAGAAATACATTACTCAAATTGCTTTTAGCGGTGCCGAAGAATTTGTAAACAAATACAAAGACAAAACTCCCGAAGCTAATGCTATTATAGGTCACTTCGGATTAGGGTTTTATTCTGGCTTTATGGTAGCAAAAAAAGTTGAAATAGTTACTTTATCGCATAAAGAAGGTTCGAAAGCTGTAAGATGGGAATGTGATGGAAGTCCGGATTATACAATCAAAGATGCTAAAAAAACAGAACGAGGAACTGATATCATTCTTCATATTGCAGAAGACTCTGAAGAGTTTTTAGAAGAATATCGTGTTGGGGAATTACTAAAAAAATATTGCAAATTTTTACCTGTCGAAATAAAATTCGGTACAAAAAAGGAAACAATAAAAGAAGGCGAAAAAGATGTGGAAATAGAAGTTGACAACATCATCAACAATCCTGTTCCCGCATGGACAAAAAAACCTGCCGATCTAACGACAGAAGATTACAATAAATTTTATCACGAATTGTATCCAATGAGTTTTGAAGATCCACTCTTCCATATTCATTTAAATGTTGATTACCCTTTTAATCTTACCGGAATTTTATATTTCCCGAAAATTAAAAAATCAATTGAAATACAAAAAGATAAAATTCAATTATACAGTAATCAAGTTTTTGTAACAGATTCAGTTGAAAACATTGTACCGGATTTTTTAACATTATTACGTGGTGTGATAGACTCACCAGATATCCCTTTAAATGTTAGCCGTAGCTATTTACAAAGTGATGGCAACGTAAAAAAGATCTCTGCACACATCACTAAAAAAGTTGCGGATAAACTGGAAGAAATATTCAAAAAAGACCGCACTGATTTCGAAGCAAAGTGGGAAGACATAAAAATATTTGTTCAATACGGAATGCTTTCGGAAGATAAATTTTATGAGAAAGCTCAAAAATTTGCTTTGCTAAAAAGCAATAATGGCACTTATTCAACGCTGGAAGAATATGCAGCAAAAGTTGCTCCAATACAAACTGATAAAGACAAACGTGTTATTTATTTATACACAACAAATGTTGATGAACAGCATAGTTTTATTGCAACAGCTGAAGACCGAGGATATGATGTTTTGGTTTTTGATAGTCCTATCGATTCACATTACATCAATCAATTAGAATCGAAATTAAAAGATACTTCTTTTGTTCGTGTGGATGCAGATACAATTGACAAACTGATAAAAAAAGAGGAGGCACAACCTTCGAAACTTTCTGATGAAGAACAAAAACAATTACAACCAATTGTTGAAGGAGTTGTTCCTAAAGAAAAATTCATTGTTATGTTCGAAAGCTTAAGTGAAAAAGATGCACCAATGTTAATTACCAAACCTGAATTTATGCGCAGAATGAAAGATATGAGCGCTATGGGTGGTGGCGGAATGAATTTTTACGGTTCAATGCCCGACATGCATAATTTGGTTATTAATAGTAATCATCCGTTGATCACAAAAATTTTGAACGAAAAAGACGCAGAGAAACAAAAACAATTAACCAAACAAGCTGCAGACTTAGCAATGCTTTCACAAGGATTATTAAAAGGTGAGGAATTGACAAAATTTATTAAACGTAGTGTTGAATTAATTTAAGTAATATACTTTTACTAACAATTTAAAAATAAAATAAAAATGAAACAAGGAACAATAATATTAGCAGTAATTGGAGCAATTATATTGTTAATCGGCTTTAACGGTTGCGGCTCATACAACTCTATGGTAACAATGGACGAAGGTGTTACTGCTCAATGGAAACAAGTTGAAGTGGCTTATCAGGCTCGTATGGATAAAACAAAAAATTTATTCGAGATAGTACAAAGCGCTGCTGATTTTGAAAAAGGAACTTTAAAAGAAGTTATGGAAGCTCGTAGTAAAGCAACAAGTATCCAAATAAATGCAGACAACCTTACTCCTGAAAAATTAGCTGAATTTGAAAAAGCTCAAAATGCTTTTGGTTCATCTTTAGGAAGATTAATGGCTGTTGCCGAAAACTACCCACAATTGCAAGCTGTACAAGCTTTTCGCGACTTCCAAGCACAATATGAAGGAATGGAGAACAGAATTTCGACTGAACGTATGCGTTTTAATGAAGCTGCACAAGCTTTAAATACATACATCCGTAGATTTCCAAAAAACATTTGGGCTGGAATGTTTGGCATTCAAAAACGTGCCTACTTCGAAGCACAAGCTGGTGCTGAAACAGCTCCGGATATTAAAAGCATGAAAGAGAAAAAATAATTTTAGTATTAAGGTGTGAGATTTGTATTGAAAAATAACCAATACAAACCTCATATCTTTTATCTCAATTTTCATTAATAAAAATGAGCGCAAAAAAATTCTTTACAAAAGAGCAACAAAAAGCAATAACAGATTCTATTGCAAAAGCAGAGTTAAACACTTCTGGTGAAGTGCGTGTTCATATTGATGATGATTGCAAAGAAAACGTTTTGGATAAAGCTGCTAGTGTATTTCATAATTTAAAAATGAATAAAACAGAATTGCGAAATGGTGTTTTATTTTATTTAGCTGTAAATGATAAAAAATTTGCAATCCTTGGCGACAAAGGAATCAATGAAAAAGTTCCAGGTAATTTTTGGGATAACATTAAAAACAGTATGCTTGAGCATTTCAAAAATGAACAATTTACAGAAGGTTTAGCTAAAGGGATTGAGATGGCGGGTGAAAAATTAAAAGTTCATTTTCCATTACAGATAAATGATAAAAATGAATTGAATAACGATATTAGTTTTGGGAAATAATCGCTTGTAATTATTTGCAAAAACAAAATGAATGCTTAATGATCAAATACAAATGCTAAAAAAAATTATTACTTCCTTATTTTTATTTATTATAACAGCATTTGTTTCATTTGCTCAGAATGATGGTATCCCTGAACGACAAACCCCTCCCCGACTGGTAAATAATTTTTCTAAAGAATTTCCTAATTTCCTTTCTGAACAAGAAAACTCACAACTGGAAAAAAAACTAGAAGATTTTGCAAATCAAACATCTAACCAAATAGTAATTGTAATTACAGATGATATTGCAGGATTAGAGCCCTTCGATTATGCTACTAGGTTGGGACAAAAATGGGGAGTTGGACAAAGCAAAGCTGATAATGGTATTATTATTATTATTAAACCTACCGGTGGACAAGGGCAACGCAAATATTTTATTGCACCAGGTTATGGATTACAAGGTGCAATCCCTGATCTTACATGCAGACAAATAGAGGAAAATGAACTTGTTCCAAATTTAAAATCTGGAAATTATTATGATGCATTGGATAAAACTACTGATGTATTAATGTCCTTAGCAAAAGGGGAATACAACTCTGATGCTTATGGTAAGAAAAATTCGAAAAGAAGAATCCCTTTGGGAGTGATCATTCCCTTAATCTTCATTATACTTTTTATTATTTTGCGGTCAAGTAAAGGTGGCGGTGGCAGTGGCAGTGGAGGATTAAGTATGGGTACCGGATTTTTATTAGGATCAATGATGGGTGGCGGACGAGGATTTGGTGGTGGAGGAGGCTCATCATCTGGTGGGTTTGGAGGTTTTGGTGGAGGAGGCTTCGGAGGAGGCGGTTCTGGCGGTAGCTGGTAGAATTATTTAGCTAGCCACTTTTCTATTTCCCCTTGATCCAGGTCAATGTAATTTACATCGTGTTCAACAACACTATTATTCACCATATAAATAGCAGGCATATTCGTCCCTGCTAAATAAACAAAATAATTTATCGGTTTACCTCCAACTAACATACAATGCGGGATATCTTCGGTATGCGTATTTTCAAAAAACGGTGTTAGATTTTTTATATTACCATTCAGAACAAAATAAAATGGAATGTTTGGATTTCGCTTATGAATAATTCTGATTTTATTAGCAGCTATTCTACAATGCGGACAAGTTAAACTTAAGAAAACAATTATCTGCTTACCTTGAGAAAGTGATTTAGGTGGCGCATTCAATGATGCATGAGCATACAAAGAATCCAATTCGATTTTATAATTGTTATCCGGTTTATTTAAATATGCTTCTGAATAACTTAATTCAACAGGATTCCAGATAAAAGGTAATGCCAAAGATGAAACAAGTGTTACCCAGAAAAAAACAGTCGCAATTTTATTGTCCCACCCTGCATGAAATTTATATAGAACAACTAAGATGAGAAGCATTCCAATATTCTTAATCAATGCCCAAAATGGTGTCATTACGAATACCTGACCAAAGCAACCGCAGTTGCCTTTGTTGCCAGAAAACATCATTAGTAATATCAAATAGATACAGAAAATAGTTAATGTAAAGATTCCTAATTTGTATGCTACTTTTTTAAGTTTGATGTTAAAGATCAATAACAAACCTATAAAAAATTCAAGCCCTATTAATAAACGAGCAATGAATGGAGCCAATTGCCAGTTACCAATTCCTAAGTCAACAAAAGTATATTCAAAAGGCTCGATAGGAGAAGAAAAAGAAAAAGGAAAACCTCCTTTTGTAAACCCCGAAACAAGGAATACAAATCCTAATAAAGCACAAAAAATAATAAAAATAATTTTCTTAAACATATTTAGGTGAAAAAAAAGCGTCCCATAAAGATACGGGACGCTTTTCTATATTTTTTAAAAATATTATTTAATCTTACAATCTACCGTTTTAACGTAGGTAGTAGGAGTAAGCACTTCAGTATATGAATAACAATCCAGCACTCTTTTTCCTTCTTTTTTAGTAAGATGACTTTGAGTTTTAATCGAAGTTGTTGGTGTTGAACCCGGTACATCTGTAGAAGTAGTACAAGTACAAGTTCTGTCTTTCTTGCAAGAAGCGAATGATATCATTGCAACTGCTGCTATTCCTAATAATATAGTTTTTTTCATGATTGTTTTTTAGTTTAGAATTACTTTAAAGTACAGGTTGTTGTTAATGCAGCAGAACCATTAGAATTAGAAGTATTAGCAACACAAGCATCTTTTGCATCACTTTTACTAATTTTTGTATACGTTATAGTAGTTATCCCACTCGTATCAGTACATGTACAAGTACGGTCTTTTTTGCAAGAAGCCAATGAAGCCACAGCAACAATCGCAATAAATAATACTTTTTTCATTTTATCTAGTTTTTTGGTTAGTAATATGCAATAATATAAAAATTCGGTCAATTCATAGAATAAATCAAATTGTTTTTTAGCAAATCATTTCCTTTTTCAGTACTTATTTTACCTCTTTTACAGGAACAGCATTATAAACACTCGAACCATCAACAGCTTCAATATTAACAGGCAATCCATTACTCGAGTTTATCGAGCTTCCGTTTATTTCTTTAATATTCATAGGCAATGAACCATAAAAACTATTCCCGCCTATTTCTTTTAGATTTATTGGCAATGCACCATAAACACTACTGCCACCAATGCTATGAATATTAACATCCATATCATTTACCATTTTTACATTAATAGAACCGTCAGCATTAACAGGAACTGAAACAAATTTATTAAAATTGTTTTGGTCAGCTTTTGCTTCATTTATAATTGTTGAGTTTTTAAAAACAATTGCAACAAGAGCAATTGCAATAACAGTTAAAACTGTTTTAGTATATAGATCTGTTTTCATGATTTGGTTTGTTTTTTTGTTTTATTAATATAGCAAAGTAAAGCTATTTTTTAATCATAAAAAAAGCCAAGCAAAAGCTTGGCTTTAAAGATTATAAAATATGTAATTTAAAATTTCCTTTTAAATTTCGGATTGTTATTATTGTGTCGAAAACCTCCTCCATTATTTTGTTTCCCTGCGCCATTATTTTGTTTCTTTTTATCACGATCACGATTTGTGATTGGAGTTCGAGGCACAAATGTTTGAGTACTACGCAAAGCAGAAGGATCTGCTAAAACCAATTCCCCATTTGATAGTTCGTCAAGTTGTTTTAATATCACTTCATCATTAACCGAATCGCGATTCCATGTCAGGTAAGACCGCTTCATCATGTTTGCTATTTGTTCTGTCAAAGCAGTTTTTTCATCACCATTGGGGTATTCCTTTGCTTTAGCAATAATACGCTCAACAGTTTTACCATAATGCTTGTAACGAATATCATTACTCGGATATAATACTCTATCGGGTTTTGTTTGAAAAGTTTCAGGCGTTGGTTTTGGATATGGTGAATCAACATCTAAATTAAATTCTGAGATAATAAATAAATGATCCCACAACTTATGCTTAAAGTCAGTAACATCACGTAAATGTGGATTTAATTGACCCATAACATCGATGATGGCACGTGCCACTTTATTGCGCTCTTCACGATCAGCAACCGTTATCGCAAAATCAATCATTTTTTGAATGTTTCTGCCATATTCGGGGATAATCATCTTGGGCAGACTGGTATTATATTCCATCTGGAAATTTTGGTATTGGTGATAAATATTCTATTTAATAATCAAAAGTAGCGATTTTATTGGAAAGGACAAAATTAGAATTTTTCAGTGGTTATACCTTTTCTATGGCGTGCTCAAAGAAACTGGAATAATTTTTCCATTCATAAATTTAGGAGCATTTAATGCAAAATCGGCAATAAAAGAAGCCATTTCGAACGCAGACAAAGGTGCTTTATAACCAGGAAAGGCCTCGTTTAACATTTCTGTTTGGGTTGCACCTAATGCCAAACAGTTGAATGAAATATTTGAATCTTTAAATTCTTCAGCCAAACATTCTGTAACACAAGCTAATGCAGCTTTGCTTGAGCTGTATGCAGATAGACCGGCAAACTTTGCACTTCCTTGAAAACCTCCCATACTGCTAATATTTACAATGTGTGCTCTTTGCTCCTTATCCATAAGCGTCATAACAGCTTGAATCAACTGAAATACCGAAAAAATATTTACCTTATAGACATACTCCAAATCAGAAGAAGTAATTTCTGAAAAGGCTTTATTTATAATCGCACCCGCATTATTTATCAAAATATTTACTGTAGGTATTTGTTCCTTGATTTTCGAACTTAATGTTAAAACTTCAGTTGAATTACTCAAATCGCAAATAATTGGAATCACTTTTGATGAAGGGTTTAACACAGAGCATTCACTTGATAATGCGGCTAATTTTTTTCCATTACGTGAAATGGCAATAATAGTGTTTTTTGAATCGGCTGATAAAAGTTTCACCAATTCATAACCTATTCCGCGACTTGCACCTGTTATCACAATATTCATGATCTGTAGCTGTTTTTATTTATTTCAAAGAAACGCATTTTTTTATTAATTTTACATATATCAAAATCAAATAAATTGCATCTTAAAATCAAACTTTTGCTTTTTTCTACTTTGCTAGCTCTTGTAAGCATTGCACAAGATAGCACCATGCTTAAAAAGCAACATCCAAAAAGTGATTTCTGGGATAAATTTTATACCGGAGGAAACCTTGGTGTGCAATTCGGGACGGTTACCTTCATAGATATTTCCCCGCTTATCGGATACAAAATTACGGATCGGATTTCTGCAGGCGTGGGGGCAACCTATCAATACTATCAATATCACGACAAATCTTATGATCTAAAAACAAATGTTTATGGTGGACGTGTTTTTGGCAGATATTTTTTTACCGATAATATATTTGCACATGCAGAATACGAATATCTGAATTTAGAAGCTTTTGATTTTTATCCTCGAAGAAGAGTAGATGTTGGAAGTTTAATGGCCGGAGGAGGATATGTGCAGCATTTTGGAGAACATTCTGGTATTGTTGCAATGATATTATATAATTTCACCGAATCAGTTTATACTCCTTACCAAAATCCAATTATACGAATTGGAGTAAACTTTGGGTTATAATATTTTTTAATTACTTAAACACTGGTAATAATTGCTGATTGGGATCCGAATTAAAAAATGCAATTGCCATTACCCTCCACCTTTTTGCCGCTTCAGCATTTAAAATATCCAATACAGGAAACTCATCTTTTAAAACAACAGCATCATTCAAATCAATTTTATTTCGTGCGATAAAATCCGTACGCGGTTTTATTTTATTTAACGAAGCATAAAAAAGTAAATTACTTTGATCAGGATTTGGATTTGTTGAAAGAGCCTCAACATTAAAATTATCTGCTAAAAATGTTTTATAAATTGAACGCATCGACTTCCCTATTTTTCCATCAATATATCCCATACTATTAACAAAAACAATCCCTTTGTCAGATAGTATTTTTTTTGTTTCCTCCAATGATTCCTGAGTAAACACGTGATTTGGAGGATCTTCACCTTTAAATGTATCGAAGATAATTACATCATACTTTTTTGTGCAGGTTTTAATATAATGACGTGCATCATCCAAAGTAATATTCACATTATCATTTATATAAAAATATTTTTTTGCTACATCAGAAATTCGTTTATCCAACTCACAAACATCAACAGAAAAACCTTTTTCGGTGAGGCAGTGAGCAACACTGCCTCCACCCATACCAAGTAATAAAATTTTCGAGTTTTTAGGCAATGAATCAATGTATTCAGAAATCCGATATACATAAGTGAAATACTTTTCCTCCTTCTTTGATTCATCTGCCAATGAATCAAAGAAGGTTTGAGAAATTCGATTTACAAATAACCAACGACTATGTCCATCAATAACCGCATTTTTATTATAATGGGGGTAATCCAAAACCATGATCTGCCCTAGCAGACCTTCGGCATTATATAGAACTTTTATATTACTTGAAAACTTAAATGATGCTGCAGACAAAGCCCATGAACAGAGCAAAAAAAAACCGACCGCCTTTGCAATTTTTTTTTGTCGAAGTAGAATTACAAAAGGAATAAATCCGAGGGCAATACCTGTAAATATTGATGGATATGTTAAGCCAAATGTTGGTATAACATAAAATCCAAATGCAAAAGTTGCAATGATTCCACCCACTGTCGAAATCGCATAAATTGCTCCTGCCGCTTTCCCTGATTCATCAATATCACTAGTAATAGTTCTGATGATTATCGGAGAAACCATTCCCATCATAAACACGGGAGGAAATAAAATACAGATGGAAGAAATTATAACTGAAGGAATTAAACTATGCATACCAATAGCCCACAAAACAATTTTTGAAGTATATGGCATCAACACAGTAAATACTGCGGCTAGCAACAAAACATAAAACAAGACAAATGGATTTTTATTTTTATAAGAAAGAACACCGCCAATAAAATACCCTACTGCCAAACCGCCAAGGGTAATTGCTAAAACTGTAGCCCAAACATATAGAGAAGAACCGAAATAAGGAGCCAACATTTTTGCACCCAACAATTCAGTTGCCATAACTGAAGCTCCTTCAATAAATGATAACAGGAAATAAAACTTTTTATTTTTCAGAAAATGCATTACTAAAAATTTAATGACTAAAGATAGAGAAGATTTTTAAATCTAATCCATCATTCTTCAAACGGAGTAGAGGAATATATTACAATTAACTGACCTAAGGTAAATCCTTTTGATATTTTGTATTTATTTTTCCGTTTAGATGGATGTGTTTTTAATTCCTGTATCAGAGCAGGTTTCCATTTTTGTGAAGCTAATTTCTCAAATGCTTTCTGAGTTTTTTTATGAGCAACGTCAATTTTGTATTCTTTTTTTTTGTCATCATAGACTAAATACAAGTCCCCCTTTTTTTCAATAGGGGAAGCATCATCAAATCTTACTTTCCCCTTTTTATTTACAAAAACATTTAAGCGAACTGTCTCCCTCTCTCCCTTTCGCATTTTAATCCCTTTTGTAAATTCATTACTTTCAAAATAGCTAGTGTAATTGAATGTTTCAACTGAATCAACATTTGGACCAGCAACAATTATTTTTGTTCTATTACTCTCCCCTATTGCCATATCACCTGGCCCCCATAAAAGAAAATTACCATAAACAAAAGGTCTATGACCAGCAAAGGAATTAAACACATGAAATTCAACAATTGCCTTTACGTAGGTTGAATCGCTGTAAAGGCTTACTTTAATTGTCCCCCTGTGTTGAGCTGTATCTGTTTGTGCAAAAGAAGAAAAAGCAAAAAGAAAAAAAGCAAAACAAATTTTATATTTGAACATAAATAACCCTCCTTGATCACATTTTTATGGAAGAATTAAAAACTTAAAAACGCTTTAAGTTCATCAACGGTTGTAAATTTTTTATCAACACGATTCATTATAAAATTTTTCGTGCCATCCGAACTTTTGATATCGCTGAATTGTTCTGGTTTCATCCAATATAAAACACCGTTTTCAACAGTCCACAACATATTTTTTGACTCCGGATTAAAGGAAAATGAATTAATCGGATTTTTCTCGAATGTATACATTGCATTTTTCTTTTTATCGACTAAATAGATCTCGTAGCACCAAATGTTCACATTTTTTTCATTTTTCAAATTAGCGGAACAACTCACACCTCTTGGGTAAACACTTGGATTATCGCAATTATAAACACCAAAACTATTTATTGCAAACAAACGCTTTACCTGCTCCTCGGAAGTCATAGCGTTCATTTGTTCATCCATTTTTCTTTTCAATTCAGCAATATAATCTTCTTGTTGTTTTTTGAGTACCAACAATTTCCTCTGATATTCATCTTCTATTCTTTTTTCTTGCACCTTCCTCTTGTCAAGAACAACGTTGTATTTAGAAAACTTTTCCTGAAAATCTTTCATTGCGGTTTCATAATTTTTTCCCTCATAAACGGGGTACACAACAAATTCATATTTTTTTGTTGCTTTTCGTAAAGTCATCAAATAGTTCTCGCCTTTTTTTGTTCCCTCTTTTATTGTCGCTTCATCCCAAGTAATTTTATACATGGATTTGTCGAAATTTTTATTCTCATCACCTATTTCAAATAACAAACCCTTGTATACAGCTAATTCGGGATACCCCTCTGCAGTGAGATCAAAAGTGAATTTTCCATCATGAGCCTGCTCCGGTTTTTTAGGTTCGGGAGCTACTTTTGGTAATGCGGCAATTTTTAATTCTTTCTCCTTTTGAACTTCCACTTTTTGAATTTCTAGAGCTTTGTATTCTGGAGTTTTTTCAACCTTACTAAACTCATCCGCTTCATTAAAATTTTCAACACTGCTATTCACATCTTTATTATATTTTTCCTGCACTTTATCTTTTCCTAAACAGGCCCAATTATTTTTTGTCGTGTCTAATTTATAAAGATTGTATTCTGTTCCTTTGTAGTTTGAAGCTAATTCAACATTAATTGATTTTCCCGGAGCCATATTCACAGGCTTTCCATCTTGGTAAGCGAGCATTTCAATCATCCCTGCCGATTCAAATTGATATTTCACTCCTGCGCTATCATAGGTCATAGGAATACCTGAAACAAAAAAATCAATCGGATCATGAAATTCTCGATATCTTAATTCTACCTCACCTTTTACAGATTTCCCATTGTTGTCAACGAACGCATTTTTAGGAATCCGTAGTTTTGAACCTGTTTTAAAATCAAGATTTGCACCTTTTTCAGCAACAACCTTATAGGTTGTATATGTGACATTTACACCGTTTAAAGGCGGGTTAATACAAGGTTTGGCTTGTTCGCTTTTATAGAATTCCATTAAGGCAATACTATCAGCAGCAGATGAAACTTCTTGCTTGTTAGTTAATGATTGTTGGTTATTAGTTGATGGCTGTTTATTAAATAATACTGCAGTAGTAACAACAGCTAACGTTGCTACAATCACACTAGATAAGAACCAAGGCTTTTTTAACAACGGCTTAGCACTAATGTTTGCATGATTTCTTAAAACCGAATCGAAATTTTTGTGCTGAACAATTTCTTCAGAACTAATTTCAGGTCGATCTATATTTACTTTTCTTTTCATTTGAGTAATTGTATATGCTTTATTTTTCTTCTGTTATTATCGCAGCGTAGTTGTTTCACTTTGCTACTTTATTATTTTTTTCAATTTATCCAAGATTCTGTATGTTTTCACTTTTGCATTATTCTCAGTTATCTCTAATATTTCTCCTATTTCTTTAAAGGATCGTTTTTCAAAAAAACGCATTTCAATAAACTGTAATTCATCCTCAGCTAACTTTTCGGCAATAATCGAAACTATTTTATCATGATATTCTTCAATTTTGCTTTCCTGAATTTCTTCAATTATCACATAGATACTAACCGAATCAATATTTACAGTACGCTGAGCCTTTTGTGAACGAAATAAGTTATTAACCTCACTTGAGGCAATCCGATACAGCCAGGAAGCAAAAGGAACTCCTCTAAATTCATATTTATGAAGATTTTCCATTGCTTTAACAAAAACTTGCTGGCAGGTATCAAATGCTTGTTCTTTATTATCTATCCTTTGATAAATAAAACGGAATATCTGTTCATAATACTTGTCATACAGCACAGCAAATTTTGCAGGATTTTTTTTTGCATCTTCCACTACAGTCTGTTCGTCAGCCAGATCGTTTTTTGTTGCATGATATTTTGATGTTTGCAGCATATATTTTTACTGTGTTTCGAACTTATAACGTAAAAATTATTAAAAGATACAGAATTATTGCAATGTAAATCTAATAGGCAAATTAATTTGAACGCGAACTGTTTCTCCTTTATTTCGACCTGGTGTCCATTTGGGCATCATCTTAATTACCTTAAAAGCTTCCAAATCACACTCTGGACAACCACTTACACCTTTTAAAATAAGGATATTCGATACCGAACCATCTGTATTTACAGCAAATGTAATAAAGCATGTCCCACTTGAACCTCGCTCGACAGCAGCTCTTGGATAATTTAAATTCGAAGATATAAATTTTGATATTCCAGCATTTCCATATGAAAACTCAGGCATAACATCCACTTTAGTGTATATAGTAGTATCTACGACATGTTTTTTAACTTTTATAGTTCCCCTATTCGAGTTTTTTTGTCCGAAACAAGAAACAGAAGCCGTCAATAACAACAAGACTATAAATTTCATTTTTTTCATTTGAATCTATAACGTAAAAGTATTAAAAAGATACAGCCAACCTTTTATAAAATAATCAGAAGAAAACTTCTCCTAATTCAGTAATCAATTTCAATTTTAAAATTGATTAAACTCATATCTATTGCACTAATGAGATTCTAATTTTATGGAAATTCTTCTACTTGAAAATTTAATACCTCAAACAAATGAAATCTTTAAAATACATATTTGAACCTAAATCAGTTGCGGTTATTGGAGCTTCTGCAACACCAGGCACTGTTGGCAATGCTATCTTTTCAAATATTCTTCTTTCAAATTTCCATGGAGTGGTATATCCTGTAAATCCAAAGTACAGTAATGTAATGAGTGTAAAAGCATATAAAGATGTGATAGCCATTCCAGATGCAATTGATTTAGCTGTTGTTTGCGTTCCAAAAACAATCGTTGAAAATGTAATAATTCAATGTGCTGAAAAAGGAATAAAAGGAATAGTTGTGATTACTGCCGGATTTAAAGAAATAGGTGAATCAGGAAAATTATTAGAAGAGAAAACTATTGCTATTACTAGAAAAAACGATATCGCTTTAATAGGGCCAAATTGTTTAGGTATTGTTAATACACAAAAAGAAATCAGTTTGAATGCAAACTTTGCTATTGAGATCCCTCACGCAGGTAACGTGGCTTTAATATCGCAAAGCGGGGCAATAGGCATTGCAGCTCTTGAGTATGCCCACCAACATGACCTGGGGATTTCAAAATTTGTTTCAATAGGTAACAAAGCTGTAATTGATGAAAGCGATATACTTGAATATTTGATTGATGATGATGCAACAAAAATAATAACTATGTATGCTGAAGATATCGGACATCCTGCTCGATTTTTTGAAATGGCAAACAAAGCAAATGCAAAACAAAAACCAATTATAATTATAAAAACGGGAAGATCAGTTCGTGGAGCAATCGCTATTCAATCTCATACCGGAGCATTATCAAGTTCAGACATAGCTTACGATTCACTCTTTGCACAATGTGGGGTGATTCGGGTGGAAACACTTGCCGAAGTCTTCGAATATGCGAAAGGATTTACCTGTTTAGTTCATCCAAAAGGAAATCGTGTAGTAGTTCTTACCAATGCAGGAGGCATGGGCGTTATTGCAACGGATGCTGCTGAAAGAAATGGTATTGAAATGGCAACATTTGAACCACAAACCTTAGATGCTTTAAAAAAAACATTACCTCCAAATGCAAACATTTACAACCCTGTTGATATAATAGGAGATGCTGATGCAGAAAGATTTACGAACGCACTTTCTATTATAGTAAAAGATAAAAATATTGATGCACTTGTTGTTTCTGTCACACCAACGGTAGAAACAGATATGGATGCCATTGCAAAAAGCCTTTGTGATTTTGCAAAATCAAATCCTGACTTACCAATATTAGCTAACCTGATGTCGTTAGAACCCGAACCTTTATTTGAACAAATTCTGAAGAAAGCAAATATTCCCAATTTCGATTTTCCAGAAACAAATATACGGGTACTTGCATCCATGGTTAAATACTATAAATGGATCAATCAACCTTTAACTAAAGTGACAAAATTTGAAGTAGATAAAAAGAGTGTACGCGATATAATTAACACAATACAACAAGAAAACAGAACACATCTTACGGAACCTGAATCATATAAAATTTTGGAAGCATACGGAATGAAAGTGGTTGATTATCGTGTTGCCAAAAATCTAGAAACAACTATTCTGGCTGCCAGTCAAATTGGTTATCCTGTAGTTTTAAAAATTGTTGCAACAGAGATATTGCATAAAATCGATGTTGGCGGGGTGAAGATAAATCTGAAAGATGAAAATGAATTGAAAAAAGCCTATCACGAAATTAATGAAAGTATTAAAAACAAAAAACTTGATGACAAAATTCGAGGTTTCTTAATTCAAAAATATTTCATTACAAAAGGCATTGAAATTATTCTTGGTGCAGATGCAATACAAGGTTTCGGCTCATTAATAATGTTTGGACTTGGCGGAACATATGTAGAACTATTTAAAGATGTTGCGTTTCGATTAGCTCCTCTCACCCGACAAGATGCGTTAAATATGATTCAGCAAACAAAAGCGTATCAGATTTTTAAAGGTTTCAGAGGACAGTCAACTTATGATATTGAATCAATTGCTGAATATATTATTAGACTTTCACAATTGGTAACAGATTTTTCGGAAATAAAAGAGCTGGACATGAATCCTGTAAAAGTTCTGGAAGATAGCCAGGGAGTAATTGTTATGGATGCGAAAGCAATAATTGAAGTCCAGCATTCAGTAGTTGAACAAAAAATAAAATCGGAGAAAGAAGAATTAGTTGCTTAATTATTTTAAGTTCTTAAACTATCAAACAAAATAATAATAGATTATTTGCACGCCTGCTACTTAAAGGTAAAAAAATCTTATTTTTGCAGCCATGATAAAAGCAAACGACCCTTCATTAAGATCCTGGATAGAAGTTGATCCAAATAGTGATTTTCCGATACAAAATTTACCTTTCGGTATTTTTAAAACCCAAAGCTCTAGTCCGCGTGTTGGAGTAGCAATTGGTGACCAAGTGCTGGACTTAGCTATTTTAAATAAATTAGGATTTTTCAATAACCTTCATATCGACAATTCGGTTTTCACCAATCAATATTTAAATGATTTTATTGCCCTTGGCAGCAATAGCTGGCGAAACGTTCGTCAACGAATTTCAGATTTACTAAATGTAGAAAATGCCGAATTACGCGACAATAAAGAAGCGCAAGCAAAAGCATTACAGTATATCAGCAACGTACAAATGCAAATACCAGTAAAAATTGGCGACTACACTGATTTTTATTCAAGTATTGATCATGCAACAAATGTTGGAAAAATGTTTCGTGACCCAGCTAATGCATTATTACCAAACTGGAAACACTTACCAGTCGGTTATCACGGCCGAGCCTCCTCAGTAACCGTATCAGGAACAAATTTTTATCGTCCGAAAGGACAAACAAAACCAATTGAGACTGAGCCACCGATTTTTGGCCCATGCAAATTATTGGATTTTGAATTAGAGACAGCTTTTATTATTGGAAAAGAAACTCAATTAGGCGATAACATTACTACAGCGAATGCTGATGAACATATTTTCGGAATGGTTTTATTTAACGATTGGAGTGCACGCGATATTCAAACGTGGGAATATGTTCCATTGGGACCATTTCTTGCGAAGAATTTTGCTTCGACCATTTCGCCTTGGATAGTTACCTTGGATGCACTTGAACCTTTTCGTGTTGAAGGATACAAACAAGACCCAAAAGTATTGCCATACCTTGAATATGAAGGAGAAAAAAACATCGACATTAATTTAGAAGTTGCTATTCAACCTATAAATGGAGAAGAGACAATTGTTTCGAATTCCAATTACAAATTTATGTATTGGACCATGGAACAACAATTAGCACATCACACTGTAAATGGCTGCAACATGAATATTGGCGACATGCTTGCATCTGGTACTATAAGCGGACCAACACCTGATTCATTTGGGTCAATGCTGGAAATAACATGGCGCGGGACAAAACCGGTAAAATTAAAAGATGGCAGCGAACGTAAATTTATCAATGATAATGATACTGTAATTATTCGTGGTTATTCTAAAAAAGACGGTGTAAGAATCGGTTTTGGAGAATGCAAAGCAATGGCACTTCCTGCAAAAAATTAAAATAAAAATTCATAACAGGAAAATAATTTTAATACGGAGAGTCAATAATTTTTTCCCAGATTAATTTTTTACCAAAGCCAAGAGTATTATCGGTAAATTTAACGGAGGTTAATTCAATTGCCCATAAATCGCCTTTCATTGCTGCAGCATAAGGATATTTAAAATAATATGCTTTTTGGGCATCTTTTAATTGAGTATCTTTTGGAGTAAGAAAAGTTCCATTGAATTGTATGCCTTTTATTTTTCCAATTTCTGTTTTATCCACTAAAATTGAACCCGCTACTTGATTATTACTTAAGGCATCGGCAATGTGTTTTGTTTCAGCATCGGATTTGAAAATCAACAAATTTTCTTCTTCGATATAGGCATAAAAACAAGTTGCACAATACGGAATTGAATCCAGTGAAGTTGCCATTGTTAAGGCCGTTTGCGCTTTAATATATTTACTTATCTTTTTATCCATCTGAGCTGATTCGGTTGCTTTCATCTTCATTTTACTTTTTCTACTTTAATAATATTAACCGGGCAATGTTTTGCTGCATGTACATTATCGGCATATTCATCATCACCCGCCAAAACGCTGTAAAACCCTTTCTTTTCAACTCCGCCAACAAGAGTGCATTTGCCATCTTTACGCGAAATTCGCCAACGATAACTCGCAGCTTCCACACACGCATTACATCCGATACATTTAGCACGATGTTGTGTAATACGTACCATTAGGCATCAACTAATTTGTATAATTTATCCGAAGGCCTAACTTTTTCTTCAATCGGTACTGAAAAAACATCTCCCTTTTTAACCTTTTCTTGTTTTATATCGTCTACACGTAATTCAGTAACAATAGTTTGAACCACACCAGTTGTAGGCCCTGTAATTAATATTTCATCACCCACAGAAAGTGTTTGGGCTTCTAATTTAAATTCGCCAGCACGAGCATTTTCGTAATATTTTAATCCTCTCCCCACATACACTTTTTTCTTAGTTGCTTTCGAGCCATATTCATTACTCCACTCACCCATTGTGCGTCCTAAATAATATCCATCCCAGAAACCACGATTGAAAACAGTTGACAAACGCATTTTCCAATCTTCAATTTTTGTGGAAGAAAACGTTCCATCATAAATCGAATCAATAGCCTCGCGATAACATTTTGTAACAGTGAAAACATAATCAGCACTGCGACCTCGGCCTTCTATTTTTAAAACAGTTGTTCCCGCATCAATCACTTTATCTATAAAATCGATGGTACAAAGATCTTTAGCTGACATTATATATTCATTGTCAATCTCAAATTCAACACCATCTTCTTTATCAATAACAATATAATTTTTTCGGCAATTTTGTATGCATGCCCCACGATTTGCAGACGCAAAATTAGAATGCAAACTCATATAACATTTTCCGGAAACGGCCATACACAATGCGCCATGAGCAAATATTTCAACTCTTACTAATTCGCCAGAAGGGCCAACAATATTTCTACGTTTTATCTCACGAGTGATTGAAGCAACTTGCATCAAACTAAGTTCACGTGCCATTACCATAACATCGGCATAGGGAGCAAAAAACTCAATGCTTTCAATATTGGAAATATTTGCCTGTGTAGAAACATGAACTTTTACCCCTGTTTTTTTTGCATAATTAAAAACGGCCAAATCGGATGCGATAATTGCATCGACACCATTTTCTTTTGCTGCATCTACGATACTTTTCATCAAACTAATATCGTGATCGTAAACTATGGTATTAAGTGTCAGATAACTTTTCAGATTGTTGGTTTTACAGACCTCAACGATTTTAGGCAAGTCTTCAAAAACGAAATTACTATTTGAACGTGCACGCATATTCAATTGTTCAATTCCGAAATAAATCGAATCTGCGCCACCTTGAATAGCTGCCGTTAATGACTCAAATGAGCCCGCTGGAGCCATTAATTCTACTTTGTTTTTTTGCATTTGCAATATGCATTAAAGTTTAAAGGACAAAAGTAAATATAAATGCGCTTCCAAATATGATTTTGAACAGCAATTTAAAAGAATAATCAGAAAGTTGGAGGTAGAATTCTATATCATCCCGATCAACAAATTGTACAAACGATCATCGCTAATCAAACAGCCATTTTGAAGTAATTCGAACATTTCCAGTTCTCGGTCTTTGATATAACTTTTTTCTGTTCTTACAACGGTTACATTACCAGAATTACTTTCATTCCACTTAGAAAGAACATCAGGTGCTGTTAAATCAAGCGGACTGTTTTCATTTACACGGAGGCCAAGTAATTTAATTTTTTCTTCTGTACAATTAAAAATATTTAAGGTTTTGGCATCTCTAAATTCCAGAAATTTTATTTTTCGCAATACTTTGTCATAAACAACATCACTGAAAACCTCTATCAATTCATTGACCTTATCAAGTTCTTGCTCTTTCATTTTCTCCCAATCTGGTCCTGTTATTTGTGCTGACGCTAAAAAATTCACAAACTCTTTTTCTAATGCTTGTAATTCTTCGGAACGAAGTCTCTTATATTTCATTTCAATTTATCATTTTGAATATTGCCCAAAAATACGGTAATTCGTGGAGGAAAAGAAAATGTTAATTGGTAATTTAGAAAATAAGTTAATGGGTTTATGGTAAACTATTATTTTATTAATAAGTCAACAAA
>CAIXIP010000239.1 GCA_903919535.1 uncultured Bacteroidota bacterium
CGGACGTCAGAGCTTACTCGTTCAAGAATTCTGGCGAAGAGTGGCGAGTACTATCGTTTTAGGTATCACTACATTTACTATTTTCTAAAGCGATAATTTTTCCAGTGAAATATTGGTAATTCCCGTTTTATAAATTTCAAAAATTACTGGAGAAAGGTAATAATAATCGTTCTTTGAAAAAATAATTACTATTGTAACCAAAAAAAGTGACACAAAAAGTAATAAACTGCAAACTTTAAAACAAGAGGCTCTGAAAGGGCTGTAAATACGGTATGTTTAGGTGTCTCACGCACATTCGGAACTATAATAAAATCAAGAGTCTTCGAGGATTTTAAAAAATCGCGCTACGCATATCAGGGCCAAGAAAAGGATGATGAAGTTAAAGGAAGTAGGAATAGCATAAATTTTTCTTTTAGAGTTCATGACCCTCGTTTGGGTAGATTTCTAAGCATGGATCCCCTAAGTTCAAAGTATCCATATAATAGCCCCTATGCATTTAGTGAAAATAGAGTTATTGATTCTAAAGAACTTGAGGGTGCTGAAAAAGTTCAGGCTACTGTAACTGGAGAACTTGACGGAGATAAGAGTAAAGGAGAAACAACAGACAAATTTGCTGCTGCTTTTAAATTTGACAATGCAACAGGAAAAGCAAATGCCGCAGTTGCTGTTAATGGTCAATATGTATTAGCCGCTGAATATAATGTAAGTCAAGAAAAAGTTACAAACCTTATTATTTCAGACGATCCTTCTAAATTGAAGCCTATTATTACACCAATAGTTGACCCAATAGAATCTACATATAATCTTCCTTTGCCACAAGTGGCTGTAGACGCATATATAAATGCTAAGATGAAAGACCCTGCTGTAACAAAAGCCATTAATGAATTTAGCGGTCAAATACAAAATGCACTTACTAATACAATAGGCATAAAGGGCGTTCCTAATATGCAAATCTCTCAAAATGATATTGCAAAAACAGTAACTACATTTTTTCAAGGGGGAGGTAATGTAAAATTAGTAGGTTATAGTGGAGCGTCAACAATAGCTAAGGGAGAAAACAATACACTGACAAAAATTACATACACGTATATACTTCGTGTAACATTGCCAGCAATTGATTATAGAGGTTTAAGATTGACGGGTACCGTAGATATTACGTTTGAAGAAACAAAGGACATAACTCCTAAACCGGCTGCTCCCGAAGCCGTTCCAACTTATGAAACAGCACATTAACTATGAAAAGAATATTTTTAATTGTAGCATTATTAAGTTTAACCCTTATCGCTTGCGATAAATCCAATATTGTTTATGGTATTGTTGAAAATGCTGAAGGAATCACGGATAAATCTAACGTCAAATTTAACGGTTTGGTAATAGGTAGTGTTCAAGATATAGATTTAAAAGGCAATAAAATTTATGCAACTATTAAATTAAAGGAAAATGTTTCTATACCAAAATATTCATTCTTTTCTACTGTGTCAGCTGATTTGTTTGGGAATAAGGACATTGAAGTTATTTATGATTCTATAAGAAAGAATGAATATTTACAAACAGGTGATACAATATTTATATCTAAGGATAATGTAAGATATAGCGATCATTTCAAATTCTTGAAAGATTCAACCCTGACACCTGAACAAAAATTGGATTCTGTAAAAAAAACAGTAATTCATATTATAACAAATGATGCAAATTAATTACACACAGTATACCACGCATGGCACATGAAAAAATATCATAAAGTAATAAACGAAAATTTGGATAAAAAAATTCTATTCAATTTAACCCCAAAAAATAATAAATTAATTTTTATCTAAAGTTTATAATTTAGGATGAACAAAACCCAAACAATATGAAAAAACTATTTATTTTATCAATCGCTACAGCATCACTGATTTTTGTAAGTGCGCAACAAGAAAAAATTTACAAATCAGTTAAAATTGGCACTCATGAATGGATGAGCGAAAATTTGGATGTTACTACTTACAGTAATGGTGATCCAATTCCCGAAGTTCAAAGCCCAAAAGAGTGGAAACGATTAAAAACAGGTGCTTGGTGTTATTATGAAAACAAAACCGAAAACGGTACCATTTATGGTAAACTGTATAACTGGTATGCTGTTAGTGATCCTCGTGGTTTAGCCCCAAAAGGCTGGCATATTCCTTCGAGGGAGGAAGGGCAGGAATTAACAGTTGAGGTTAATGGAAGAATGACTCCAGGGGTTGGAACAAAACTTAAAAGCAAAACAGGTTGGAAAGATCTAGTATCTAAAGGAAAAACAACTGTCGGAAGTGGAACTGATACATACGGATTTAATGGATTACCTGCCGGATTCATAAATGAAACAGGGGGTTTTAGAACAATTAGTGAATCAGCCCTTTGGTGGACAGCTACTGAAAAACAAAGAGATTTTACTTCATTTGCAATTTCATTATCTGCATATAATGATGTCGCAGCAGTTGACCCTTCGCTTCAAAATAGGGGTTATTCGGTACGCTGTATAAAAGGAGATGCAACCAACGATAAAAAATAAAAAATATTATGAACCATTACTTGTTTTCGAACACAATCATAGCTACGATATCCATGACAATGTAAAATTAAAAGTATCACACATAACAAGTGATTTATCTCAATTTAGAGAATGAACCATTGCTTTGAAAATTCATTAGAATTCTAAGTGTCTGAAAATCATTCATAAAGTTCGATAAATCCAACCCGTAGGGTACAACCCTCTGAAATTAACACTTTCAGAGGGTTTTTTGTTTTTGAGATTTACCAGAAAAATCGCTTTGCAGACTGATTAGGGACGGGTTTGGGGCCAATTAAAAAAAATATTGACAAAAAAGAGACCGCCCTTTTGAGACAGCCTCTTTTTGTTTGATTATATTTTCAGAAAGAATCTAGTTGTTAACCTTAATCTTGTTTCAAACAGTGCGAAAACTCAACATAAATAGTTGAAGCTTTAGATTTGAATAGCAAGATGTTTTTTTGACTAATTAATAATTATTAAGCAGCCCCAAATTTTCTAATGCAAATCAATCCATACAGAGGGACTTCCTATGTGAATTTCAAACCAAAGGTCTGCATTTGAATCTGCGTTTCCTACATAGTTAAGGTAAGTCCCTTGCGCATATGTTGCATTTGTAGACATGCTGTTAGTCATATGAAAAATTATTGGACAAGTACTAAAACCTGCAGCTGAATAAAGTCTAAAACTGTAGTTTTGGCCTGATTGAAGATTAATGTTTTGAGAGGATAAGTCAATTACAAATGCGCCTGTTGCACTAAGTATTGTATTAACTTGACCAAGCAAAGTCCCTCCATATCCTATTCCACTATAAATATAACAAACAACCGCATCAGACGAAGCTCTGTTAACATTGACTGTTATGTTTTGTAAAATGCCGCTTGTTAAGGGAACAAAAGATTCTCCTACATTATTTGGAGTTCCTCCTGCGTCTGTCCCAACTGATGTGCTGGAATTAATTGCAGCGTTATCATTGTGTAAAATGGAACTTGTACTACCGTTAATATAACCCTGAAACTTTACTAAATCCGTGTTGTAAATAAGCATCCCTTCTTGAGGTGTTAAGGCATTCCTTTGTGCAGTTGTCATTCGCGGAAGCAACAATGCTCCAGTGCTAGAATTTATTTCCAACGCAGCAGATGCAGCGGGATTTGCTGTTCCAACTCCAAGTTTTCCAACATTCACCATGTTATTTCCATTTGCATTATTACCAGTTGTAAGTACCTGGGAAATATTTTGAATTTCATTGGTGATGGAGCCATCAACTTCAGTGGCTATATAGCCGGCATCATTATTCAATGCACTTACATTTGTTGGAACATTTTCTGCTGTTTTGGCACTCAAAGCATAGGGCACACTTAATATTTGACTTGTGCCAGTTATAGAATAGTTAACTCCTCCGCTTGGATCCGTCTCTGTTTTTATGAAGAAGGGGCCATTTGCCCAATTAATACCTGCAAATGTTCCGGTTGTTGGAGTTCCGCCTCCAATTTCAATACTTGCCAAACCGTTTGTATTGGTTGTAGCTGTGTGTGTTTCTACATAAACAGCAGTGCCAGTTGATACACCCTGAAGCACGCTTATTTGAATATGAACTGTTGTGTTTGAAAGCAGCGCATTAGATGTATTTCTTATAACAGTTTGATAACTCATCTTTTGTGGAGACTGGGAATACATTCCCAGTGTTAATAGCAAAGATGCAATAAGAGTAAGGATTTTTTTCATAAGTTAAGATTTAGTTTTTTTATTATGATTTAGTTTTTAA
>CAIXIP010000240.1 GCA_903919535.1 uncultured Bacteroidota bacterium
CGGAATAAATTTATTCTTTAATAACGGCATAAAATATTTGCCAAAAAACTTACTCGTAAACCTTGGAATTAAAATCGAAACTTTTCCGTTTTCTTTTATCTCATAACCATGAATATATTCAGGTGTAAGATCGAGGTAATTGATTTCTTCTTTTTTTGATTGAGACATATTTAAAATATTTCTCGCAGATTTCGCAGATTAATACAGAAATAAAATCTGCGCTAATCTGCGTTATCTGCGAGAGAGAAATATTATTTAATTTTAGAAATTAGCTGTTGGCGGTGCTGGTTCATCAGGACTTCCGGCATTTTTAATTGGAACATTTACCAAAATATATCCAATAATTAGCAATACCAAAATACTAACTAAAAACGAAGGCTCTTTAAATATTTCAGGAATTGTTAAATCCATAAAATAGAATAATGCGAACACTAAACCCATCAAAGCTTCACCGGCAATAAATCCGGAAGCAAGTAATACTCCGGTATTTTCCACTCTCGCTTTTTGAGCATCATTATGTTTCTTTCTATCGTTCACCATTTCAACTATTCCTTTTACAATACCACCTAAGAAAATTGCAAATGTAGTTTCAAGCGGTAAGTACATTCCAACGCTCACAAGCATCGGACTTTTTACTTGCATCAATATAAATCCTAATCCCATCAACATTCCAACAATAATTAAAGGCCAAGCCATTTGTCCGCCCACAATTCCTTTTGATAACATTGCCATCAAACTTGCTTGCGGTGCCGATAAATTCTTGCTTCCAAATCCACCTTCATAACCATCTTTTATTCCTTTAGCAATATCACCTTCATTTAAAATGATCAATACACCAAACATTACTGAACCTGCAAGAACAACTCCGATGATATCACCAATTTGCATTTTCCAAGGTGTTCCTCCAAGGATATGTCCGGCTTTTAAGTCTTGTAACATTTCACCTGCAACCGCAGCCGATACACAAACAATAGCAGCAACGCCTAAAACTGATGCAACACCTTCTTGTCCGGTAACACCAAGAGCAACTAAAAGTAAAGCTGTGATCACCAATGTTGTTAATGTTAATCCTGAAATTGGATTATTACTTGAACCCATAATTCCAACTAAATATCCTGATACTGCTCCAAAGAAAAATGCAAGAACAATTAGAATTGTTGATGCCGCTAACGCAACAACTAAAGAAGTATTGAAAATAAAATAGGTGATGATAAAAGTTGAAATAGCAACTCCTAAAATCCCTAACATGATCCATGTGAAGCTAATGTCTTTTTCATTTCTTGGAATGTTTACTGTAGTTCCCGATGCTGCTTTTTTTACATCACCAACAGAACGTGCAATACCTGCTGTTAAACTTTTTCTCATTTTAAAAAGAGTAAAACCTGCACCCATTAACATTCCTCCAATTGCAATCGGACGAACAATAAATCTCCATACTTGAGTGATCTGAAAAATTGGATTACTTACTTTAGCCATCGCAATATCCATAGTTAAAGTAGTGTCTTTAGTCATAAGGTATGAAGCCCATGCACCAAGATCTAAATTTGGTCCAATAAAATATAAAATAATTGGAGCTAATAATCCCCAAGCAATTAAGCCACCGCTAAAATTTAGTGCGCCTAATTTTGGTCCGATGATATAACCAACTCCCATATATGCAGGACTGATTCCGGGTGAGCTTAATAATAAACCACCTTGTCCGGTAATTGTTGTTCCTGTAATTGTTTGTTTAGAGAATGGAATAAATTTTTCCCATGATGCAGCAAAGAATTTAAAATCGCCAAGGATTTTTATTAATGCTCCACCGGCCATTGCTCCGAAAAGAAATTTTGAACTGCCACCTGAAGTGCGACCTGCCTTATGAATTTCGGCAGCAGCAATTGATTCTGGAAAAGGAAGTTCTGCATCTTCAACCATTACTCTACGTAATAATGCAACAAACATAATTCCTAAAATACCACCCGATATTAATATCAACGTTGATGTTAAATAATGACCGGGAGTATAAAATTGTGGCCAAACACCGGCAACAAAAAATGCAGGCAAAGTAAAAATTGCACCAGCAGCTACAGATTCACCAATTGAACCAACAGTACGAGCAAAATTTTCTTCGAGTATACTTCCTTTCAAGGCTTTTAATATTGCCATACTAATTACAGCTGCAGGATAAGTTGCGGCAATGGTCATTCCGGCTTTTAAGCCAAGATAAGCATTTGCAGCACCAAGAATCACCGCCATAAAAAGACCGATGACTAATGCTCGAACCGTGAACTCTGCCATATTTGTTTCGGCAG
>CAIXIP010000241.1 GCA_903919535.1 uncultured Bacteroidota bacterium
CTTTATCTTCAACAATAGCTTTTATTTTACTTGTTTCATTATTAATTCCACCTAGAACGGACATAATACATGTTTCGCCAGGTTTAATATAATAAAGCAATATTTCACGCCCATCGTCATCTTCTCGCATTACTTTAACGCTTCCGCTTAATACAATTGGAATATTTTTTATATATGAATTTTCATTCAACATAATGCAGCCTGCTTCCATTTCCTTAACTGTTCCCAAACTAGTTAATTCATTTCGTAAAGTAGGATCCATTTGAGTGTCTTCTGCAGAACTGGTCGTTTTATTCATGTAACAAAGTTAACTATTTAAAGTAAATTTGCATCGTAAACTATGAAGTCCGAAGAAATAAAAGTAAAGCACGATCCTTTTGCAGCATTGCGTATTAAAGAATTTATCTTCTTTTTAACCTCTCGCTTTTTTTTAACGCTTGCTATTCAAATGCAAAGTGTAATTGTTGGTTGGCAGATCTATAAATACACAAAAGACGTTTTTGCTTTAGGAATGATTGGCTTAGCAGAAGCCATTCCTTTTATCATTGTTTCCCTATTTGCAGGCCATGTAGCTGATACTTTTAACAGAAAGTACATTATAATTTTATCCACTTCCTTGCTCATTTTTTGTACAGCTTCTTTACTCTATTTTTCATTAGATACTTCTTCCGTCATTTTAACCTATGGCACACTACCCATTTTTATTGTAATTGCAGGTGTTGGTGTTATCCGTGGTTTTGTTGCTGCAGCTTCCCCGTCTTTCATGTCGCAATTACTGCCAAGGGAATTATATGCAAATGCCGCCACCTGGAACAGCACTTTCTGGCATGTAGCTTCAATTATTGGACCTGCAATGGCTGGCTTTATCTGTATCGTCAGTTTTTCATCCGCATATACGGTGGATGTTGTTCTGATCGTTATTTCTGTTATTTGCTTTTTCTTCATCGGTTCCAAACCATTACCAAAAAAGGAAAAGAAAGAATCCTTGTTCGAAAGCTTATCTGTAGGAATAAAATTTGTATTCTCCAACCAATTAATATTAGGTGCCCTGTCTCTTGATCTTTTTGCCGTACTGTTTGGTGGGGCTGTAAGCATGTTACCCGCTTTTGCAGATAAAATATTACATGTTGGTTCTGCTGAATTGGGTTTATTACGAGCTGCTCCAGCTTTTGGAGCCGTAATAATGGCCCTTATCATCGCTTATAAACCACCTACAAAAAATGCAGGAAGGAATTTACTTATTTCGGTTGGAGCTTTTGGCATTGCAACAATTTTGTTTGGTATCTCCACCAATTATTATTTAGCACTATTTTTTCTTTTTCTAACAGGAGCATTTGATAATGTAAGTGTCGTTATTCGACACACCATTTTACAACTTTCTACCCCTGATGAAATGCGAGGAAGGGTTTCCGCAGTAAACAGCATTTTTATTGGCTCCTCCAATGAAATTGGCTCTTTTGAATCGGGAGTTGCAGCACGCGCAATGGGATTAAAGCCTTCAATCGTTTTTGGTGGAATAATGACGATTTTGATAGTTGCATTAACTGCTAAAATTGCACCGAAATTAAGAGGATTGAATTTAAAAAGTTTGCATTAATTTTTCATCGCATTTCCTTCTTATGAAAATGCTGTTTATATGAACGAAATGCAACGTATTTGAACGACAATTGGAATACACCAAAACAAGGATCATTCTTACCCATAAAAGATTTTGCCGAAAGAGAGTATCTAGCAGCAATTTCAAGATTTTTACTGATGTTAAATTCAGCTCCAAGTAAAAAGCCGTAATCGTCTTCTAAATTGCTAGATAATGATTTTTTA